>DAOVYZ010000121.1 GCA_030635365.1 Bacteroidales bacterium | reverse complement strand
TATCATATTGTCCAATTCCTTTATATAAAGCACCAATACTATTGTAGTTAGATGCCAAATGAGGATTATCCATCCCTCTTGTAAGTATATCAATATGAATTGATTTTTTGTAATACTCCATAGCATAGTTGTAATCACCCTTACGAAGATATATTTCGCCAATATTATGGTAGCTGGTTGATAAAGAAATGTGATTAGGCCCCCAGTTATTTATTCTCAATTCGAGGGACATTTTTAAATATTTAATTGCTTTATCGTAATGTCCTGTATATGTATACATAGACCCCATATTGTTGTATATATAATCTAGTTTGGGGCTATTGGAACCGTAAACTAATAAAATATTAATAGTTTTATTGAAATAATATAATGCTTCATCAAAGTTTCCTTGTTCCATATAGAATATCCCTAAATCATTATAGCTTCCTGCAACGTCAGGGTGGTTTTCACCAAAAATTTCTTGCCTGATTTTTAACGCTATAAAATAATATTCCAGTGCCTTATCAAATTCTGCAATGTCATTGTAAATAATACCAATATTACGATAACTTAAGGCAACATGCTGATGAGAATCTCCGTAATTCTTACGTCTTATTTCCAGTGCTTTCTCTTGATATTCAAGAGCTTTGGTTAAGTTTGAATATGTTCTTGCAATAATTCCCAGGTTATTATAAGCTGATGCAATATCGGGATGGGTTTCGCCCAATAAACTTTGTCTTATCTCCAACACTTTAGTCATATACTCTTCTGATTTTTTATAATCACCTTTTTCAAACATTAATACACCCAGACTATTATAAATTCCAGCAGCTAGCTGGTCATTAATTCCATTAACTTCTGTACAAACACTTAAAGCTTTGTTATAATATTCTTCACATTCTTCATACTTTCCAAGTTCTGATAATATCATTCCAATATTTTGATATGACTCAGCAATTTTCATTGATTTTTTACCAGGCGTTTTAATCCTGATATCCAAAGCTTTATTGAAAAATAATAGAGCGCTGTCTAAATTGCTTAAATCGCGATATATTATACCTTGTAGGTTATAACAATCTCCTAAATTTATATCTTTACCGTCTAACTTTTCATGCGCAAGATTAATTGCCGTACTTATTTGTGTTTGAGCATTTTTATAATCGGCCTTATTTCTATACTGACCAGCTATTCCTCTTAATGAGTTTATGTATTTACTCCAATATTTTTCTGCTAAATAAATCTTTGATGCCTTTGAAAAGTAAACAATTGCTGTATCATATTGAGCAGAATCTTCAAGTTGCTGGGCTTTTTCGAAATATGAGTTTGCTATTACAGTATCTTGTTTGAAAAAGTTTGTGGCTTTACTAAATTTACTGCAAAAGAGAAGAAGAAATATGGCAAAGCCAATAAGGATTCCTAAGGGTTTAAATATTCTCATAATATTAATGTAAGTAATTGTTTGACAGATGGGGAAATTACATAATAAATTGCATATTTACAAAATCATATCAAGAGAAAATAACTTTTGGTGGGTTTAATAATAATTTTACTAAAAAGTAAATATTAATGAAAGTTGTGGAGTTTGTGTTTGCGGTTCTATTTTAAAGTTCATATTAAAAGAAACATCTTCAAACCTTGAGTTATCTTCAAGCATAAAATTATATCGCTGAAGGGTTTTAAATAAAAAACTTTTAGAAAATACATGATAGGTTAATGTCCCGGTAAAAAAAACAATAATTGCAGCAGTCAAATAACCTGTTTCTTCTTCTAAAACTACGTCACTATCATCAATAGCATCATTTCCTGTTGACACCACTCCGGGTTCAGTGCTGAAATGTTTATATGCCAGCAGGGGTGCAATTACTCCCATTTGTGCTATTCCAAATATTTTGGTAAGCTTATAATTCTTCAAATAATGGTAAGCTATAGAATCTTTTTGAACGTAAGGTTTTAAGTTACTTCCAAACATTCCTACTTTTATATAGGTCGATCCTTGATTTGGAGAGAATTTACGGTCAACAACAAAGAAAGGGGTTAAAGTTATCCAAACTGTTTTGGTTTTTAGATATAAATCATTATGCTCCTTCATTTTTGTAACCGTAAGCCCTGGGATTTGAGAATAAACCACTTGGGCTATAAAAAGGAAAAAAAATGATATGAAGATTATCTTTTTCATTATTTGTAGTATATATGAGTGTTATATTGTACCTAAATTTAAGAAAAAGGTTTTAAAAAATGAAATAAAAGTACCGTTTAGAATAACAGTTCAATTCTTGTGAACTTATTTTTTTAAATAAATATTATATGAATATCCGTATATGTGCCTAAATTTCATCAGCATTTTTATTATTAAAAAGTTCATCATACGGTGCCTCAAGTAATTCTTTTACCTTAACCAAAAAACCTACAGAATCTTTTCCGTCAATTGTACGATGGTCATATGAAAGTGCTAAATACATCATAGGACGAATTTCTACTTTTCCGTTTATTGCCACAGGGCGTTCCATGATGTTGTGCATTCCCAGTATACCTGATTGTGGAGGATTTAAAATAGGAGTAGATAGCATGGAGCCAAATACTCCACCATTTGTAATTGTAAAAGTTCCACCTTTTAAATCATCAATAGATATTCTTCCTGCACGGCCTTTGTCTGCCAGTTCTTTTATTTTTATCTCAAGTTCACCAAAAGTCATATTTTCAGCATTACGAACTACGGGAACCATTAAGCCTTTAGGAGTTTGAACTGCTATCCCAATATCGGCATAACCGGGGTAAATAATTTCGTTGCCATCTATTTGTGAGTTTATAGCCGGAAATTCATTTAGAGCAATGGTAACAGCTTTAGTGAAGAATGACATATAGCCTAATTTTGTACCATATTTTTCAGTAAATTGCTCTTGGTATTTTTTGCGTATCGCCATTATTTCAGTCATATCAACTTCGTTAAAAGTTGTGAGCATTGCAGTTTCATTTTTTACCGAAACCAATCTTTCACTTATTTTTTTACGTAGTTGAGACATCTTTTTGCGTTCAATACTTCTTGAGTCTGTACTTTCTTCATCTTGAAAAGTGCCATAAGCTTCTTTAGATTTTTTTGCAATTACATCTTCAACTTCTTTTTTTCCTATTCTTTTCGATTTATTAAATAAATCTTTAATATCAATATTGTTATCTGATATTAATTTGGCAGCAATAGGAGAAATCCTTACTTTTTCATTTTCACCAAGCTCTATTTCTTGGCTATCTATATCTTTTACTTCTTCTGGATTCTGTTTCTTTATTTTTGAATTACTAATTTTTGCGTTAATATCAATTTTACAAGCAATTTCTCCAACTCTGATAGTTTCACCGGAGCTAACAATAATTTCAATTTTGCCACTTTCCGGAGCAATTAGAGGTAAAGTAGCTTTATCCGATTCAATTTCAGCAATCTCCTGGTCTTTCTCTACATAATCGCCATTTTCTACAAGCCAGTTTGATATTTCAACTTCTGTTATTGACTCTCCGGGACTGGGAATTTTGATTTCAATCATATTATTTAGTTCAAAGTTTAAAACACTGAGTTATTAGTTTTGAGTTTACTAACTTTAAACTCAAAACATTTAACTCGAAACTATAAGTACATATGTTGTTTTTTAATATTTTCTCTTGTACTACCTCCTTCGCATTGAAGCCCGCAATATTTATTTTTTAGTTCACAGGTACATTTTCTAAACACTTTCCCTAAAATCTCTTTTTGCCCTAATACATGCAATTTATTTAGTCCTACTGCCGGACTTCCACTTGCTAATCTTGCCAGAGGTTTTATGTCAATATTAGTAATCTTTTCTTTGATATATCTCCATGCACCCATATTTTCAGGTTCTTCCTGAGCCCAAATCCATCTTTTAGTATTTGGATATTTCTTTATGATCTTTTTAATAAGTTTTTCAGGCCAGGGATATAATTGTTCAATTCTGACAAGGGTAATATCCTTGGCATTGAATTTTTCTTTTTCTTCCAACAAGTCATAATATATTTTACCCGAACAGAAAATGACTCTTCTAACTTCTTTAATTATAACATTGGAATCATCAATTATTTCCTGAAATTTACCTTTTGATAAATCATCAAGTGATGATATACATTTGGGATGCCTTAAAATGCTTTTAGGAGTGAAAATAATTAATGGAATTCTAAATTTTCGATAAACCTGTCTTCGTAAAACATGGAAAAAGTTAGCAGGTGTTGTTGTATTGAAAATTTGCATATTATTGTTCGCACATAATGATAAAAACCTTTCAATACGGGCACTTGAATGTTCAGGGCCTTGTCCCTCATAGCCATGAGGTAAGAATAGTGTTAACCCATTCATTAATCCCCATTTTTCTTCGGCAGAGCTTATGTATTGGTCAATTATTACCTGGGCAACATTGCTAAAATCGCCAAATTGTGCTTCCCAAATTACAAGTGCCTTGGGCTCAGCCATGGCATATCCATATTCAAACCCAAGTACTCCATATTCAGATAATGGTGAATTAAATACATGAAAGGAGGCCTGTTCCTTACTAATATTTTTTAGTGGTATAAATTTCTTATCTGAATCCTCAATAGTAAGGGTCGAGTGGCGATGCGAAAATGTTCCGTGTTCTGAGTCCTGACCACTTAAACGAACAGGATGGCCTTCCATAACAAGTGTCCCATAAGCTAATAATTCAGCTATTGCCCAGTCAAGGCTTTCATTTTGCATCATGTTATTTCTATCTGCTAATAGTTTTTCTGCTTTCTTGAAAAACTTCAAATCTTTAGGCGGGTTATTTAATTTATGTGCAATGGATTTTAAAATCTTTTTATCAACACTTGTATTGGGAGATGTTTCAAAGTCTTTTTTTCCCGGATGATGAAATTTTTCCCAATCTTCAATCAGGAATTGTTTTATATGTAGTTTTTCTGCTTTCTTAGCTAATTCAAGTTTTTCTTCGAGAAGTGTATTGTAATCATTTTCCAAATTTCTTAAATCATCTTTTGTATAGAGATTATTGTTAATCAAAAAGTTCCCATAAATATCTCTTGGATTAGCATGTTTACTAATAGCTTTATAAAGTAATGGTTGCGTAAATCTTGGTTCGTCACCTTCATTGTGTCCGTATTTTCGGTAACATAATATATCCACAAAAACATCAGTATGGAATGTATATCTGTATTCCATAGCCAATTGAATGGTATAAATTAAAGCTTCAACATCGTCACCATTTACATGAAAGATAGGAGCTTTTATTACTTTACCAATATCAGTACAATATGTACTAGACCGGCCATCCAGATAATTTGTTGTAAATCCAACCTGGTTATTAATAACTAAATGAATTGTACCGCCTGTCCTATAGCCTTTTAATTGAGACATTTGTATAGTCTCATAAACAACACCCTGACTGGCAATTGCAGCATCGCCATGAATGATTATAGGAGCCAACTTATTGTAATCATGATTGTATTTTCCCCAAATTTTTGCTTTGGCAATACCTTGCACAATAGGGCCAACAGTTTCAAGGTGTGATGGATTTGGTGCAAGGTTTAATCGCACTTTTTTTTCTTTATCTGTCGTGATTGTATTACCATATCCTAAATGGTATTTAACATCACCTAACGAGATTTCATCATCGTAATCTTCTCCTAAAAACTCGGCAAAAATATCTTCAGCAGGCTTTTCCAGAATATTAGCTAAAACATTTAGCCTTCCACGATGTGACATGCCAATAATAAATTCTTCAATACCCAATTCTGTTCCTTTTTCAATAACTGCATTAAGTGCAGGAATTAACGATTCGGCACCTTCAAGAGAAAAACGTTTTTGCCCTACAAATTTTCTGTGGATAAAATTCTCAAAGCTCACAGCCTGTTGAAGATGAGAATAAATATGTTTGCGTTCTTCAGATGTAAAAGATGGAATATTTTTACTTAATTCCATTTTTTCCTGCAACCAACTAATAATACTAGGATTACGAATAAACATATATTCTGCACCTATCGATTGGCAATAAGTAGTTTCTAAATGATCAATTATCTCTTGCAATGTTGCAGCTCCAATACCTATGTTTTTGCCTGCCTGGAAAACAGTAGTTAAATCACCTTCTTCCAGTCCATAGTTTTTTATTTCAAGTGTAGGCGAATATTTTCTGCGAGTTCTTACAGGATTAGTTTTTGTAAAAAGATGCCCTCGTTTTCTATATCCTTCAGTTAAATTAATAACCTTAAATTCTTTGTCAAAAACTTCGCTGGTTTTATTTGATATAGGATACAATTCCTGTGCAAATTCAAAACCTTCAAAAAACTTTTGCCATTGCTTATCTATTGAATCCGGGTCAGATTTGTATTGTTCATAAAGCTGTTCGATCGAATCAATTTCTGAATTTCCAATATAAGAGAATTTATCCATGGTTAATAGGCATCTGTGAACTTTTTAAAAATGTGCTTATATATTAAAATAAAACCATATAAAATTATGTCACTTTGCTAACAAAAAACAGAAAGTGTACCATGAGATTTTATTCATTTTTGTGATAAGTTTTTAGAGTTTTTATAGCATTGAACAATTATTTAAACAGAATGTTTACAAATTATTAACTTTTAAATAAACGTTAAGTAATTATTAAGAGTTAATTAATTCATAAAAGTTTTTATAATGATTATAGGAGTATTAAAAGAACCTGATTTTGACAAAAGGGTTTCAATATTGCCTGATAATGCTAAAACTCTGATTAACTTAAAAAATAATGTATTGCTGGAAAAGGGTGCTGGAGAGAAATCGTATTGTTTTGATGAGGATTATAATGTATTAGGTGTGAAAATAGTTGATCGAAAAAAGGTATTAAATGATTCTGATTTAATTCTTAGTATAAATCCTCTTGATGAGAATGAGTATGATTTATTAAATGAGAAGAAAGCTATTCTTACTGCGTTTTATCCATTAACAAATTCCGAACTTGTTATTTTTTTTATAGAAAAAGACATTACCTCTTTTAGTATGGATATGGTTCCTCGGGTTACAAAAGCTCAATCGATGGACATTCTGTCTTCCATGGCAACAGTGGCAGGTTACAAGGCTGTTTTGGAAGCAGCAAATCACCTACCATTTTTCTTCCCGATGTTTATGACGGCTGCAGGAACAATTCGCCCATCAAAGGTATTAGTTTTGGGAGCGGGAGTGGCAGGTTTGCAAGCTATTGCAACAGCACGAAAATTGGGAGCTGTTGTTGAAGCTTTTGATGTTAGATCAGCTGTGAAAGAAGAAGTTGAAAGTTTAGGAGGAAAGTTTATCGAAGTTGAAGGTGCGAAAGAAAATAATGAGGCAGGAGGGTATGCCGTTGAACAAACAGAAGAGTATAGACAAAAACAACAACAGTTGATTCAGGATCATGCAAAAAAAGCAAATATTGTTATTACAACAGCACAAGTACCGGGCAGAAAGGCACCTGTACTTATTGTTAAAGAAACGGTTAAAGATATGATACCGGGATCGGTAATTATTGATTTAGCTGCGTCTACTGGGGGAAACTGTGAGTTGACAAAAAATAATGAAATAGTTGAAGTGAATAATATTAAAATTATTGGAAACTCAAATTATCCAAGCGAAATTCCATTTGATGCAAGTAAAATGTATGGAAATAACATTATTAATTTTTTGGAAACAATTATTGATGAAAATGGTAATATGATTCTGGATTTTAATGATGAAATTATCAAAGGAACTTGTATTACACATAACAAAAAAGTAATTAACGAGAAAGTAAAATCTAATGGCTCTGATTTAGACTAATGTGGTTGTGCTTTTTTTGTGATATTTGGTGATTTCGTGTTTTAGTGGCAAAAAAAAGAAAGCCACAAAGACACTAAAACACAAAATTTACACTAAGAACAACATTTGTTTATATCATAGCCAATCTAATTTATAATAAAAATGGAAGGAATTCTTGAATTTATCTATGTAAACGCCGAAGCAATTTTTATAGTAATCTTATCCGTATTTCTTGGTATCGAAGTAATATCTCATGTTCCGGCTGTATTGCATACACCATTAATGTCTGGCGCAAATGCAATCCATGGAGTTGTTGTTATAGGAGCTATTATAGTTCTTGGGCATGCAGATTCCACCCTAAATCTTATACTTGGTTTTTTAGCAGTTTTTCTTGGAACTTTAAATGTTGTTGGTGGTTTTGTAGTTACAGGCCGCATGTTGGATATGTTTAAAAAGAAACCTAAAAAATCGGAATAGTTATGGATAGGCTTATAGATTTTTCAAAAAACATTCAATTTACATTTGGGGATTCAATTCTTGAGATTATATACCTGTTTGCATCTATTCTTTTTATATTAGGTTTAAAAATGTTAAGTCACCCTGAAAGTGCAAAACGAGGTAATATATGGGCAGCTGCAGGGATGATAATTGCAATAATAGGCACTCTTTTATTACACCGTCAGGATGGGCATAAAATTGGCAATTTTAGTTATATTTTTACTGCAATTGTATTG
>DAOVYZ010000197.1 GCA_030635365.1 Bacteroidales bacterium | reverse complement strand
CAAAATTTTTATTGCCTCTTTCATATGCAGCAATTTTGGGGGGATGTGCTACCTTAATAGGAACTTCCACGAATCTTATTGTTAACGGTATGGTGGTAGACCAAAAAATTGTCCCGAATTTAGATTCTCTGCATATATTTGAGTTTGCTTACGTTGGAATACCAATGATACTTATAGGATTCATATACTTATTACTATTTGGTGAAAAATTATTGCCTTCAAATGAAGATTTAGTAAATAAATTTTCACACAATACAAGAAAATATTTAGTAGAAGCAGAAATTCGTAAAAACTCTGATATAATAGGAAAAACTATAGAAGAGGCAGGACTTAGAAACCTAAAAGGCTTGTTTTTGGCAGAAATTATAAGAAAATCCTACACAATATCTTCAGTTAAGCCTAATTTAATATTGCATGAAGATGATTTGCTAATATTTGCAGGTGATACGGAAACCATCTCAGATATGGTTAACTCCGATATAGGGCTTAGGTTACCATCAGTAGGCATGTTACATAAGAAAAAGCAAACTGAGATAGTAGAAATAGTTGTTTCTCAGAATTCCTTTATGATTAATAAAACTGTTGCAGAAATAAGGTTTAGGGCTAAATTTGATGCGGCAGTTATTGCAGTTCATCGAAATGGTGAGCGAATCTCCGGGAAAATTGGTGAAATTATTATTAAACCGGGAGATGTTTTACTTCTTTTTGCCGGTGGTGATTTTGTAAGCAGGTCGAACCATACTCAGGATTTTTATTTTATTTCCAAGGTTAAGGATTTCCAAAAACTGGAGGCATATAAAACGTGGACGTTGTTAGGAGGTATTGTATTAACAATTTTGCTTGCAGCATTTAATATTGTATCGCTATTTATGGGATTAATAGTACTTATTATGGTTGTTTTAGCAATGAAAATTGCTAATCCTAAAGAGTTGTACAAAGCAATAGATTATAACCTTGGTTTGATTATTGCCATGTCCCTGGCATTAGGAACAGCCATGATAAAATCAGGGGCAGCAGAACTCTTTGCTGATACAATAATTACATTCTTTTTACCATTGGGCAGGATAGGATTGTTGTTTGGTATTTACCTGATAACTGCATTTTTAGCGGCTTACATAACTAATATAGCATCAGTAGCTATTATTTTTCCAATATCATTAACAATGGCTGCTAATCTAAATTTACCACCAATGCCCTTTGTGTTAGTAGTATCATTTGCTGCTGCAGCCAATTTTATGACTCCAATTGGTTACCAGACCAATCTTATGGTATACGGTCCGGGAGGATACTCATTTAAGGATTTCTTCAGGATAGGATTTCCCCTAACAATTATATATATGATTGTTACAATAACAATCTTAAGTTTAATCTATTTTGTATAAAGGTTTTCATAATGAATAATGCATTAACTATAGCAATAAAATCGTCTTTATTGGCAGGGAAAGCAATTCTTGATGTGTATGAGTCAGATGATTTTGAGGTAAGGCTAAAATCAGATAATTCTCCATTAACATTAGCTGATAAAAAAGCACATAAAATTATTTTTGATTGTTTAACAAAAACTCAATATCCTATATTAAGCGAAGAAGGAAAAAATATTCCTTATAATGAAAGAAAAAAATGGGATGAGTATTGGTTAGTTGACCCATTGGATGGTACTAAAGAGTTTATTAAAAGAAATGGGGAGTTTACAGTTAATATTGCTTTAATTAAATCGAACACACCTGTTTTAGGTGTAATTTATGTTCCGGTAACAAAAGATTTATATTTTAGTGAAAATGAAACAGGAGCATTTAAGGCAATAAATGTGGATTCTGATTCGGACTTAGAACAACTAAAATCACTCAGTTTTAAATTGCCATTTTATACAGAAAATGAAATATTTACAGTAGTTGGTAGTCGTTCTCATATGAATGCTGAAACAAAAAAAATTATATCAGAACTAAAAACTGAACACGGAGAAGTAAAGTTTGTTTCTAAAGGAAGTTCTCTTAAAATCTGTATGGTTGCAGAAGGTATAGCAGATATTTATCCACGCTTTGGCCCAACGATGGAATGGGATACAGCAGCAGGCCATGCTATAGCCTTAGGGGCAGGTTGTGTAGTGTCTCAAATTGACGAAATAACGCCTTTAAAATATAATAAGGAAGACCTTCTAAATCCATGGTTTGTAATAAAAAGATAACTTAACCATATCGCATTTAACTGACTTAAAACCTAGCAGAGTCTATAAGGCCTGTCAGTGTTTATCAAGTTCAGGTGCCGACAACTGATCTGGCATCGGGCTGGTAATAAAAACTCTGTCAGGTTATCTGAAGTTTAAGATTTATGAATAATTTTTGTCATGTACTAAGGAATCTCTTATAAGGTTTTTATACCTTCATATTTAAGAATATCTACAGGTTTTTTACGTGCTACTCTTATTGCATGGTAAATAATTGGAATCTACTCAAAAAAAAGGAACAAAGGTAATTCTTGAAATTCCTAGCTTTAATCCAGGTTAAAACATTATTGCTGGATGATTTAAAAACTTTTATATATTCAAGCAACTTTCCTGTATTTCCAAACGGACAAGCTTAACATAATTATTCCGTAAATTAATAAACTAATCAGTTCTTTTGATATATCCCATAATCCTGATCCTTTTAATAATATCATTCGAATGACCCGCATAAAATAATAAAATGGGTTTATTATATTTACTCGTTGTGCCCACATTGGCATGCTTTCCGTAGGTGTAAATATTCCGCTCATTAAAATAAAAACCAGCATAAAAAAGAAAGCAATAAACATTACCTGTTGCTGAGTAGATGAGATAGTTGAAATAAATAATCCTATACCTAATACTGCTAATAAATAAACAAATGTAAAACCGAATAGTAGCCATAAGCTTCCTACTATAGGTACATGAAAGAATACTTTTCCTATTAGTAACCCGAAAGCAAGTTCAAATAAGGCAATAATCATAAATGGAACCAGTTTACCAATAATAAATTCTACTTTACTAATCGGTGTTACATTTAACTGTTCAATAGTACCTATTTCCTTTTCGCGTACAATATTCATTGCCGCTAAAAACATGCTAATTATTGTAACAAGAATAACTAAAATTCCGGGCAACATATATATTTTATAATTTAATTCAGGATTATACCAATAGGATTCGCTAATATTAATGGGGTTCATATTCTTAACCTGAGGCATTTTAGTTAAATCAACTATTATATTTTTATTAAACTCACTAATTATTGAAATAGAATAAACATTTATAAGGCCTGCCGTCATTGCGTTTATTCCATTAATAAATAATTGGGCTTCAGATTTGTTTTCGCGTATTAAATCTCGTTCAAAACCATATGGTATATGTAAAATAAAATCTGCCTCATCCTTTTCAATAGCTTCGTAAGCTTCATCTAACGAGAACGACACTCCTGCAATTTCATAAAAAGGTGTTCCATCAAACTTATTTACTATTTTGTGCGATAATGAGGATAAATCTTTATCGACTACAAACACCTCAATGGATTTCATCTCCAATGTAGCAGCATGAACCAAAATTACTAACTGTATAATTGGAATACCAAATATCAACGGTAACATGGTTCTGTTCCTGAATATTTGAATAAACTCTTTTTGCAATATGAACTTTATTTTTCTCATTCTAATCAACTTAACAAATAAATTTAACCTAACTGTCAACTTATTCAAGTCTCACTTTAAACTTTTTAATGCTCATTATCAAAAAGAATATTGTCATTCCGGTTAAAATCAATGTTTCTTTCCAAACAGTACCTATCCCCGACCCTTTAATCATGATATTTTTTATAATTATAATAAAATATTTTGCAGGCATAATAGCACTTAACCACTGCAAAACTCCAGGCATATTTTCAATTGGGAAAATAAATCCTGATAATAACAATGTGGGTAACATCAAAGCAAACATAGAAATAAACATTGCAGCCATCTGACTCTTGCTGGCTGTTGATATAAGCACCCCCAGAGATAATGCCATAAGTATAAAAAGTAAAGTTTCTAACAGCAAAAAAACAAGGTTTCCCTGTATAGGCATTTTAAAAACAAAATAACTCAAAGCAATAATTACCAATCCATTTATAAATGATAATGCCATATATGGTATTACCTTACCTATTACAATTGGTAATGGTTTAAGGGGTGAAACTAAAAGTACCTCCATTGTACCTAATTCTTTTTCACGTGCAATAGAAATCGAAGTCATCATAGCAGAAACCAACATAAGTATTAAAGCCATGGTTCCCGGAACAAACATGTAAACTCCTTTAGCTTCTTCGTTGTAGATCAACCTTACATTAGGCTCAATTTGGAATGGTAAACCCTGTGCTAATAATTCATTTCGGGCATAATCCTGTATAATAGCTTTTGTATAGTTAGTAACTATATTCGCTGTATTAGCATCAGATGCATCAGCCACTATTTGAATTTCTGCTACTCCCTCTCGTTTGAGCTTTTGAGCAAAATTTGGTTCAAAGATAATTACTTCGCGAATATTACCTTTTTTAAAAGCTACTTCAATTTCTTTATCTGAGTTTAAGTTTTCATTAAGGATAAAAAATCCTGAAGATAATATCTTATTTGTTATCTGTTGTGTTACATTATCTTTTGATTTATCGTAAATTCCAATGTTTACATCCTTAATCTCATTTGAAACCACATAGCCAAAAATCAATATTTGTGCTATTGGCATACCAAACAATATAAGCATTGTCCGATAATCGCGGAATATATGATGAAACTCTTTTTTTACAAAACCAATGAATCTATTCATACGTACTTACCATTTAAAATTATCTCTACTAAACTTACAATTCATAAACCTTAATTAACAAGCTTCCAGCTATTAGTCATTAGTTTCATATTATAAATATCGCTCCTCCAAAACCTGGAACCTGAAATTTGAAACATAAAGTTATCTTGCTATTTTTATAAATACTTCATTCATATTTTGCGATGCGTATTTTTCTTTTAATTCTCCGGGTTTTCCTAATGCCTCTATCCTACCCTGATCCATAATTGAAACTCTATCGCAATATTCAGCCTCATCCATATAATGTGTCGTAACAAATACAGTAATTCCTGAATGCGATGTTTCATAAATCATTTCCCAGAAATCACGTCGGGTTATAGGGTCAACTCCTCCTGTAGGCTCGTCAAGAAAAACAATTTTCGGATTATGGAATATGGCTACCGAAAAAGCAATTTTTTGTTTCCATCCCAAGGGTAATGATTTTATTAAAGTATTTTGAATTTCTTGCATTTTTAAACGTTCAAGTAATAATTCAGTCTTTTCTTTGATATATTTTTTTGACATTCCGTATATACCACCATAAAATCTAATATTCTCCCGTACTGTAAGATCTTCGTAAAGTGAAAATTTCTGACTCATATAGCCAATATTCTTCTTTACTTTCTCGCGTTCTTTATATACGTTAAAACCCGCAACCTTAACATCACCCGAAGTAGGATATAAAAGTCCTGATAATATTCTTATAGCCGTTGTTTTTCCTGCACCATTTGCACCCAAGAAACCAAATATCTCACCTCTTCTTACATCGAAAGTAAGATTATCGTTTGCAATAAAATTTCCAAACTTCTTTACTAAGCCTTTTACTTCAATAATATTATCATTTTCTATCATTATAAATATCTCTTTGATATTGTTTTATATTCTTCCCACTCTTTACCAAATGCATTTCTAAGAAATTTTTCTTCAGCTAAAGTTATTTGATGATGAAGAATAAATGTAATGATTATGCAAACAATTAATATCCAATGAGGGAAATATAAAACAGATCCTATAACCATTAAAAATAATCCAACATACATAGGGTTCCTGCTATATTTATAAATCCCATTGGTAATTAATTTTGATTCGTTGGTTGGTAACCCAAATTTGGTATATTTTCCTAATGAAACATATCCTATAACAATAAATAAGATTCCCGGAAATACCAGAAAAATACCTAGCCATGCTAAATAGATACTGAAAAAACAAGACAGCAGTTCAGGTTCATAAGCTCTTAAAAAAGTCAATATCCATGGTGAAAATAATGTAAGCTTAGCTAATAAAAATAAATATTTATTAATGGGCGGCTTCCCCTTAGAATCGGAATTACTAAGTTTATTTCTAACCCCAATTATTCCTAAAAAAGCTACAAAACATACAAACAATAACATTATCAAAATTCTATGTATCATAATTTTAAGTTTATTAATTTGTGCGCATTAATTCCATAAAGCAGTCTTCAATGTTTGCTTTTATTTTTTTTATATATATGTTCCTATGTTCCATTTCTTTTACTATATCCTTTAATTTATCAATATTAATATCCTTTTGTTTTGAAGTAATATGCAAGTTCTCACCAAACGGAAAAACAGTATCTATCTCTTCCATATTTCGCAAATCTTTAATCAACTGGTACATATTATCCGTTTTTATTTCCCATAAACTTCTTCCAAAATTCTCTATTATTTTCTTTGGCCTATCTATTGACATTATTTCTCCATTTTGCATCAGGGCTACACGATCACATAGATTTGCTTCGTCCATATATGGAGTTGAAACCAAAATAGTAATTCCCTTTTCTTTTAAACGAATAAGCATTTCCCAGAACTCTTTCCTCGATACAGCATCAACACCTGTTGTTGGTTCAT
>DAOVYZ010000236.1 GCA_030635365.1 Bacteroidales bacterium | reverse complement strand
GATGGATGTACAACCATACCCGCTTCTTTGTTTACAATAACAAACTGATTATCTTCAAAAACGATATTAACGGGAATATTTTCAGGTATTAATTCAATTTCTCTTGGCGGATATGCCATTACAATTGAAATAATATCCTTAGGCTTTACTTTATAATTTGATTTAACGGGCTTGTTGTTTACCAAAACATTATCTGCATCAGCTGCACTTTGGATTTTACTTCGTGAAGAATTTTCGATTCTGTTAACAAGAAATTTATCAATACGTAGTGGCTTTTGCCCGGGATCAACTACAAATCTATAATGTTCAAATAATTCCTGTTCTTCGTTCTCACTATTATCTTCTTTCATTCGGGTATATAAAATTTCTTATCTGATTATTATAAATTTTTTTGTTGTATTAGCTCCGTTTTTATCATTTATTCTTATAAAGTACACTCCTGAATTTAAATTTGAAATATCTATTGAAGTTTCTGAGCTTACTTTATCCATGTAAAGTCTTCCGTAAGCATCAAAGATTGAATATCTATAATTATGTGAACTAAGATTTTGGGGAATACTTACATTTAAATAGTTTTGGGCAGGATTAGGGTAGATTGTAAAATCAAACGAGCCGGTATTTGGTTTTGGGCTTATGTCAGTAGGAACATTTATTTTATGGCCAAACATTGGCCTAATCATTACTGTACCTTCAAATAGCGATTGTTGCCAATTACCACTAAAATTATAATACAGTTTATCGTTATTTATGCTATTGGCATCGAAACCTACATTTAACATTTGGCTTGTGTTGTTTTTCTGCCAGCCAATAAAAAACGAGCCTTCAATAATTAAAATATCATCAAAAGCAAATAATACAAACTGATTGAGTTCATTTACAGTTTGAGGTTTTACACTTTCTTGTGTATATATTATATTACCCGGTTTACCATCAACAACATTCCATACATGGATATCAAATGAGTACTGATTAGCATCATTTAATGTTTGGTTAAAGAACATCTGAACACCACGCAAAGTATCTTCTTTATATGTATTGAAACGCATTGCTACCATTGCATTTTCAGTGCTCTCTCCAACAATACCGTAACCATTTTCAGCTGTACCATCGTCGTAAGCATAATAGTTATAAAACTTCTGTAAAAAGCGGGTTGTATCATTCCATGCAAATTGAGGTACTATTGGGGTAAGATTAGTTTCTAAATAGCTTCTAACTTCAAATAAAGCTGAATCATTTGCACTATTATAAGGGAACATATCTACAAATCCTAAATATGTTTGACTTGTCATTGGTTCCATATCATCAATCACACCTCCTAAGTATGATGAAGTTCCTGTTATACCCATTAAATCTTCTATTTCAAAGTACTTATCAGGGCTTTGTGTAGTATTTGTTAAATTCCTGTATGTAACTCTAATTGTATCGCTCATTTCATAAGCAAGTGCTCTTTTAAAATGCGTCCACGGCAAAGAATTATAAGTTTTCAAAAGCGATCCTATAGGTTTACAAAAAGCTACATCATTAACTATTGTATCGTTAATATTTCTATCTCTGTCTAATACCACATAATCAATGTGCCAATGGTCTGAGTTGCTTGCCGAGCTTTCTAAATCACTGTTCCCCGATATACTAGCAAAATTTCTAAACCTGAATTGAAAATTTCCTTTTAAATATTGATCATGGTCGACAGGAACTATTACTTGCTGGAATGCCTTTTTTAGATCTGTAATAGTATCACCATTTATTGTTTTGGTTGTTTGGTTATAGGCATAGTATTCATTTAAAACGGAATCTTTTTCATTGAACACAGTATGCCATATTTTATTCCATTCTACCGAATCCGGGGAATAATATTCAAGGATCAAAGTGTCTTTTAAATCAGGAGTATCGCCTAATCCTCCCGATTGATAGTAAAAACTTAAGAATATTGAATTATCTCCGGGATAGTTGAGATTAATAGTTTTTGATGTAAGTGTATCAGCTCCGAAAACATTACTTGTAGCATTAGTATATACAGCACCTGTTTCATTAATTGCATCCAGTGTGGCAACTCCAATACTAGGTGGATCAAAAGGGTATGATAAATTTACAAAGGCATATTTATCTTCCCAAAGAGAACTGTCTACATAACCAACAGATTTAGCAAAGTCGTCAATAAAAGGTAATTCCACTGGTGCTTTAACCGGCCATTTTTTGTGGTTTGTTTTTTTATGATATAATTTCTTTATTTGAGGATTAACCCCAAGGTTAGTTAAAGTTTCTTGTGCTTTAGCCGAACAAAATCCTAATATTAGGATAGATATTATGTATATTACTTTTTTTCTCAATGTTATTTTAATTATTCAATTATATTAATTGTATCAGTATTTAAGAATTCTTCAGGGTATAAAATAACAGAATCGACACTCAACCAGAGATCAATTGTAGAACCCAGTCGAATTCTTTTATTCTCTCTAAACGATGGATACTGCCTCCATACTTTTGCTTCTGTAGAATCTGTTCCATCAATAATAGATTCATCATATATTATTGCCCCAATATTAAGAGCGGAGCGTATAATTCTGTTTTTTGCATTATTAAGTGTATAGTGTCCCAGATCTGGAACTTGTGTTGTTTGGTTGCTCAGCCCCATGCCTAGTACCAAATCTATTTTGGACCCTTTAGGAATTAATGTTCCTTCTTCAATTTCGTCACCATTAAATTTCTGTTTTAATACATTGTTAATTGCAATATCCGGGACATGTATTAATCTGCCTATTTCAAGTCCTATATTTTTTAATACTGCTTCGGCTTGCCTGTGTGAAACTCCAACAATATTTGGCATTTTAACATTTTCGGGATTAAAAGCATTTATAACAACGAATATTCTCCTGTTTTTCTTTACTTTAAAATCAGGTTCAGGATTTTGTTCAATTACAGTTCCCCTGGGTTTATTATTATTAAAGACTGAATCAATTACTTCTATTCGAAGTTTAGCCTCTTTTGCTTTTTCATGAACTTCTTCCATTGTTAAACCGGTGAAATCGGGAACCGGTAAAGCTTGCCCATGATGAGTGTATGCTTTTAAAATAAGGAATGTGATTATAAATAATCCAATTATACCTGCAAAAGCATACAATAAATGTTTAATAAAAGCTTTGTTGGTCAGAAATTTCAATAATGTCATTATTGCCTATGCTATGAGTTCATTAATATGTAACGATTAGACAAATATAAAATTATGTAAGCACAAACTAAAATTAATTACCTGTAAAATGTATTCTTAATAATTTCTTATAATGTTATACAGTGTATCTCTTTCAACAGGATTTTTACCAGCCTCTTTTATAAGTTTTACCAGTTCGGGTGTTGTCATTGCAGGTTTTTGATCTTTAGCTCCTGCCATTGAATATATTTTGGTTGAATCATCAATAGTTCCATCAATATCATCAACTCCAAATGATAATGAAATTTGAGAAACGTCTTTGCCCAGCATTGGCCAATAGGCTTTTATGTGATCAAAATTGTCCAGAAAAATTCTGGAGACTGCAAACATCTTGAGGCCTTCCAAGGTATTTACTTCGCCGATATAGGAAAGCGAATTGTTAACTTTCTTAAATTTTAAAGGGATGAACGTATTAAATCCATTTGTTCTATCCTGCAAACTTCTTAATTTTTCCAGGTGTTCAATTCTGTGATGTTTTTCTTCTAAATGTCCATATAGCATTGTAGCATTCGTTGGTATGCCAACATTGTGGGCTGTTTCATGTATGTGTAACCATTTATTTCCGTCAGATTTTTCATGACAAATCTGTTTTCTAATCTCGGGGTCAAATATTTCGGCCCCGCCTCCCGGGATACTATCTAAACCATATTCCTTTAGTTTTAATAAGCCTTCTTCAAGACTCATATTAGCTTTTTTAATCATAAAATCCAGTTCAACAGCTGTAAAAGCTTTTATATGAATACCGGGAAGAATCTCTTTTATTTTCCTTATCATCTCGCCATAGTAATATAAGTCTCTGGTAGGGTGGACACCTCCAACAATATGTACTTCCGAAACGTCAGTATTAATATAATTTTTGACTTTTTTCAAAATATCGTCTATAGAAAATTCCCAGCTATCTTCCTGGTTAACTTTTCTATGGTATGAACAAAATTTACAATCGTATACACATATATTAGTTGGTTCAATATGAAAATTTTTATTAAAAAATACCTTATCATTATTCTTCTTATGATTTAGATGAGATGCCAGTATACCCAAAGCACCTAAATCAAAATTGAATAATTCAATTCCCTCTTCAAGGTTTAACCTTTCTTGCAGGAACACTTTTTTAGTTATCCTTTTTTGCAATGTTGTTAACTGTTCTGATGAAAGTATTTCTTGTATCAAAATTTCAAAGTATTAATTCGATGCAAAATTAACAGTTTTTAGCTTTTAAGGAAATCAAACAATAAAATGGAAGAATTGTTTTAGAGTATTGAGGAAGGTGCTTAAAATAAAAAAGTAAGAAATAATAAATTTTATTTCTTACCCTATATTAATATAAAAGCTATTCTGTTATTTTCTTGAATTATATTCGTCAGAAACAGATGTTTTTTTTCTGCCTTTAGCTCTACGTGAAGCGAGTACTTTTCTTCCATTTACAGATAACATTCTTTCCATGAATCCGTGCTTATTTTTCCTCTTTCTGTTTGAAGGCTGAAATGTTCTTTTCATCTCAAAATATTTTTAAAATGTTTCTACTTTTTATTTTAGAACTGCAAAAGTAATGTTTTTTTCTTTCCTTCAAAAAGAATTTAATAAAAATATGTTTTATAATGATTTT
This sequence comes from Bacteroidales bacterium, assembly GCA_030635365.1. GTDB lineage: Bacteria > Bacteroidota > Bacteroidia > Bacteroidales > UBA12077 > UBA12077. The sequence goes on along the minus strand of DAOVYZ010000236.1, from coordinate 1,150 downwards.
TTATTCAATTGTTGCAGGGCGTTTTTATTCATTTCATTATTACGTTTTCAATATTCTCAACAGGTAACCAATCGTCCATATTTCCATAATCAGACCTGTCAATTTTGAAAGGTTCAATCTCTTTAAAATCCTTTATTGTAATTAGAACTAAATATCTTTTTCCTGCAAATCTTTTTTCAAGTCCTTTGTTTAAAAGCAATTTATCTTGATTTTGTTTTACAATTTCAATTGATTGCTCTTTTGTTAATTTCTCTGAATTGAAAACATTATCAACAATGGCTTTTCCTTTTACAAGTCCGTTTCCTTTATTTTCAATGAAATATAAAACATCAGATTTATTCACTCGTCCATAAGGCAACTTTCGTCCCATAGCCCCACGAATAATCATTATTTTCTGTCCGCTTTTCAGATTTTCAAGTTCATTTGCTTTGTAATCAAGGTAAACTACATTGTCCATAATAATCCTTTTAATTTTGAAATTGTATTACAAAAAAAGTAAATTGTATTCCGTCATAAAGACCATGAGAAATGATTAACGGTAATAATCTGCGATATTTATAAAAGTAAAAACTCATAATTACACTTTTAAGTCCTATGGAAATTATACCGGCAGTCCCTTGGTATAAATGTGCTACTCCAATTAGTGCAGAAGCCAAAAAGATTACAGTAATATGCCAATTCTTGTTGTCATTTACATTCCACAAGCATTTTAGTAAAAACACTCTTGATAATTCTTCAAAAAGTGCAATGCCAATCCATAAAACAGGAACAAACCAAATAATCATTAACAACGGATTGTTTGCCAAATCTATTATTATGTCAATCAATTCGGTATTTGGCGGATTATGATTAGGTATCCATTGATAAAGTGTTGCTCTTTCTAAAAAGAACATTGCAAAATATATAACAGTTAAACCTATACCTATTAAAATATCCCAAAACCAAATTCCTTTTCCTGAATTAAACGTTTCTTTAAATGTGTCCTTTATCAAGTATTTATTAAGAAACAAAATCAGAACACTTATTCCACCGCCAAAAAGCAATGGATAAACTATCATATCAGTTGTTGAGAAATTTTCAGTGTGTGTCAGTCTATACCAAATCATTATGATATTGATTGGTAAAATTGCAATGCTGATTGCTAAAATAT
>DAOVYZ010000016.1 GCA_030635365.1 Bacteroidales bacterium | reverse complement strand
ATACCCTGCCGATGAAGATAATTTATGCAATTGGGCATTACGGTCTTTGCTTATTGATACGGGAGAGCGGGTTATATTAATTGATAATGGTTATGGAGATAAGCAAGGAAAAAAATTCTTTAGTCATGTGCATTTAAATGGAGGGGATGGTTTAGAGGGGGCATTGAAAAAAAATGGATTTACATTTAATGATATTACAGATGTAATACTAACACACTTGCATAGTGACCATTGTGGCGGAGGTGTTAGGCGTAATGCTGATAAAACAGGATTTGAAATGGTTTTTAAGAATGCAATATATTGGGTAAGTAAGTCCCAGTGGGATTGGGCTATGAGTCCAAACAAACGCGAAGCTACAGCCTTTTTGAAAGAAAACCTTTTGCCAATGGAAGAGAGTGGTCAATTGAAATATATAGAAAAACCTGCCAGCCGGCAAAGGGATACTGAGTTATATCCGGGAATAAATCTACGGTTGTACAATGGGCATACAATTGGGCAAATAATCCCATTTATTAATACCGGTACAAAAACATATGTTTTTATGGCAGACTTAATACCTTCTGCAGCTCATATACCTCTGGCATGGAATATGGCATATGATGTGAACCCAATGGATATGTTGCAAGAAAAGGAAGATTTTTTAAATGAAGCAGTAAAAAATGAATATATCTTGTTTTTCCAACATGATTTATGCAATGAATGTGCAACAGTATACCAATCAGAAAAAGGGGTCAGGCTTAAAAAAACGTTTAAATTGCATTAGAAACTTAAAGATCAATAAAAAGATTGTCAAGAGTTTCCTGTTATACTTTCAAATTTTGTTAAATATTGAAAATTACTGATTATCAATACGAATATTTTGAAAAATAATTCTTAATTTCACTTACGCTTACCTTAAGGACGTTTATTTTTTTGGAGAGGAATCTGCAATTATTTATAAATTAGAGTAAAGGCAGAACACTTTTTACTTTTATTGATAGAATAAACGGAAATATTAACTAAAAATATAAAATTATGGCAATAGCAACGTACCCATCAGTTGTAGTATATGCTGATAATAAAAAAACAAAAATCCAACATTTATTATTTGGCGATTGGATAAAAAGATGTAAAGATGATAATGGTAATTACATAGAAGATGGCGACTGGATTAAGATTCGATGCAGGGGTGTAAATGGATGGATAAAAAAACATGAAATTGAAGATGATAGTATTTTGGAGATTAATATTGTTGATGTTGGACAAGGGGATGGATGTTTTATTATTACCCCTGAAAATAAGTTTATATTAGTTGATGCCGGCAAAACAGATAATATGCACAGGTTTTTATCATGGAGATTCAATTTACGGTATCGTAAACCTGATAAACCACCAATTAAATTTGAAAGTGCTATAATATCCCATTCCGATTTAGATCATTATGGTGGATTTGGAGATATTTTTAAAGATGATAAAATAATATTTGATAATGTTTATCATAATGGTATTGTAGAAAGAGTAGGTGATTACCCACTTGGAGAAACAACCAAGGTGAAGGGAAAAAAGTATATTAAGGAATTGATAAAGGCTACAAATGACTTAAAACCAATCATAACTGATCCGCAAAAAGTAGGCAAAAAAAGGTATTTAAAAGTTCTTTTAGAAGCATGGAATATCAATCCTAAACCTGAGTTTACAATGTTGGATAAGAGCACTAAATACATACCGGGCTATGATGCCAACAATAATGAGGTGCAAATGGAAATACTTGGTCCGGTTACCGAGACTCACGATGGTAAGAAGATGCTCAAATATTTCAAAGATAAAGGTAAGACCAAGAATGGACACTCAGTGATAATTAGACTAAAAATTAAAGACTTAAGAATTCTGCTTGGAGGGGACTTAAATATATCATCAGAAGATTATATAATGCATAAATATTCGGGCGAAGATGTTGTCCTCCTTAAAAAGAAACTGCATAAAGCAAAATCTGATGAAGAAAGAAAAAGGATCGAAGAAAGAATAGAAAAAGCAGTTAAGAAGTCAAGAGAATTTTTTGAGTGTGAAATAGCAAAAGCATGCCATCATGGGAGCCATCATTTTACCTCTGAATTTCTTAGGTCTGTTAATCCCATAGCAACAATTGTATCTTCGGGTGATAATGAAGGTTATGCGCATCCAAGGCCTGATGCACTAGGTACATTTGGAAAATGTGGCAGGGGAGAAAGGCCTTTAATATTTAGCACTGAATTAGCGCGGTCGGCTAATGAAAATATTAAAAATCCTTATGCTTTAAGAAATAAAGTATTGAATCTCATAGAAGAGTATGATGCAATAGAAGAAGGAACTAAAAAGAAAGAAAGATTGAATAAAAAGATTACTAAAGAGCTTGAGAATATTGAAAGAAGTATTGCCATATATGGTTTAATTAATATACGAACTGACGGAAATAGGACTATTATTGCACAAAAACTGGAAAGACCAAGAAGTAAAGGAGCGAAATACGATATTCATGAAATAATTAAGGAAAACGGGGAATTCAAGTATAAAATAAAACTTAAACATTAAAGAGTATCATATCATTGGGAGGAGTTTCATAAAAGAAACTCTTTATTTTTTTCTATCATAGGTTAAAATCGTAAAAGGGTATTTATTTTTTTCGTCAGGCTCAAATTTTCTTTGGTCAATCTCGGTCCAGTCATCCATATTCAATTCCGGGAAATAGGTGTCGCCTTCAAAAGAATGGTGAATTTTCGTTAAGTATATCCTGTCAGTTAAAGGCAAGACTTGTTCATATATTTTGCCTCCCCCGATAATAAAAGCTTCGGAATCTTCTTTTGCTACTTTAATGGCATCTTCAAGTGAGTGAACTATAATACAATTTTCAACTTTGTAATTTTTATCCCTTGTAATAATTACATTAGTCCTGTTTGGTAAAGGTTTGCCACAAGATTCGTATGTTTTTCGTCCTTGAATTACATAATGTCCTGTAGTAGTTTCCTTAAAATGTTTTAAATCCCGAGGTAAGTGCCATATAAGGTCATTATCTTTTCCAATTACATTATTTTCGGCTACAGCTACAATTATAGAAATCATAATATTAAAGTTAGTAAAGAATTTATCTAAATGGCCTCTGAGGAACTTTGTGACTACTTTGAGATCTTTGTGGTATAATTTAAAAGAGCTATTACACAGAGTTTCACTAAGCAGACTCAGAGAATACACAAAGTAATTTATTCTGATTTTGACAATATTATAAACTTTTTGAATACCTTCATTCAATTACATATTTTTAATTGATTCCTGATATATTTCTAATTTTTTAACCATAAAGGCTATGATATAAATAAATGTTGATTTTAGTGTAAATTTTGTGTTTTGGTGTTTTTGTGGCTATTCTTCTTTTGCCACTAAAACACTAAATCTCACAAAAAAAGTATAACCACATTAGTTTAAATCACAGCCACCATAAATTATAATAACAAATAAACTATTGAACATATAAACAAATTTTAAACCGATATTGCACCCTTAATATGTGGATGAGGGTCATAGTTTTCTAATGTAAAATCTTCAAATTCAAATGAAAATATATCTTTTTTATCTGGATTTATATTAAGATTTGGTAATGTCTTTGGCATACGGGATAGTTGCAATTTTACCTGGTCAATATGATCTAAATATATATGTGCATCACCTAAAGTATGAATAAATTCATGTGCTTCTAAGCCGGTTACCTGAGCTACCATTTTCAATAAAAATGCATATGATGCGATATTAAAGGGTATACCCAGAAATATATCTGCACTTCGTTGGTATAATTGGCATGATAATTTGCCATTTGCAACGTAAAACTGAAAGAGAATGTGACAAGGAGGTAAAGCCATGTTAGGTAAATCTGATACATTCCATGCACTAACAATATGCCGCCTCGAATCAGGGCTATTTTTAATCGAATCTATAATTTGTGTTATCTGGTCAACAGATTTTCCGTTAGTACCAGGCCATGAACGCCACTGGTATCCATAAATATTTCCCAAATTACCGTTTTCATCAGCCCATTCATCCCAAATGCTTACTTTATGATCATTCAAATACTTGATATTAGTATCGCCATTTAAAAACCAAAGTAGTTCGTAAATAATTGATTTGAGATGAAGTTTTTTGGTAGTCATTAATGGGAATCCGTCTTCCAGATTAAACCGCATCTGATAGCCAAATGTACTAAAAGTACCTGTCCCGGTACGGTCTTCTTTTTTAACACCGTTTTGTATTACATGATCAAGTAAGTCGAGGTATTGTTTCATAAAAATGAGAATATATTTTGGCAATTATAAATCAAATGTAAAATTAAAAAACTAACACGAAAATTATTTGATTTTACTTTTAACTATTTAACAATAGTGAGTAAAGTTCTATTATAGGAGAATTAGAATGCTTATAAACAGGCTGGTTCTGAGAAGCGGAGCTGTTCATAAAAAAATATTTAGTATATTTGAGCATTTAAATACCAAAATTACTTAAATTAACAATTATGCCTAAAATTGTATCGTTATCGGAGGCGGCATCAATAGCATTGCATGGTATCATTTTAATTGCCAGAGAAAAGAAAGGTTTAAATGTTGTAAAAATTGCAGAAAGAACTGATACATCAAAACACCATGTTGCAAAGGTTATGCAAAGATTGGTAAAGGCGGGTTATTTAAATTCACAACGAGGCCCCAGTGGGGGGTTTGTATTGCGTAAGGAACCAAAAGATGTTAACTTTCTTGATATTTATGAAGTTATTGAGGGTGTTATTGAAATAGGGGAATGCCCTATGGATAAACAAATTTGCCCTTTTGGTAAATGTATAATGAATAACGTAACAAGCAAGATGACATTAAATTTTAAGGAATACTTAGAAAAACAAACCATCGATCAATATATTTGATTTAATCATTCTTCCAGTTAAAACTTTTCCGCATACTAAATTGTTGTATAACAAGCACTAATTACTTTTATGCTGTATAACATGATATAAATCACCATAAAAAATTTGGTCAATAATAAAACAATTTGTTATTTTGGTAATCGAATACTTAAATGCTTTATATAAATATATTGATTTAATACAATATAATAATGAAAAGGCAGATTATACAAATTGATGAGGAAAAATGTACAGGTTGTGGAGAATGTATTCCAAATTGCCATGAGGGTGCTTTGCAAATGATTGATGGGAAAGCACGATTAATTAGTGATTTGATGTGTGATGGTTTAGGCGCATGTATTGGACACTGTCCTGAAGGGGCTATTGAAATTATTGAGAGAGAGGCTGAGCCTTATGATGAAATTACAGTAATAAAAGAAATGGTGAATAAGGGTAAAAATACTGTTATAGCTCATCTTGCACATTTAAAAGATCATAAAGAGTTTGGGTTTTTGAAACAAGGTGTTAAATGGATGCAAGAAAATAAATCACAAATTGATTTTAATGTAGAAGAGGTTATGTCTGCTGTACATAATGGATCTGTAGGTAAAACTGAAGATGCTTGTGGATGTGGAGGCCAGAATGAGCACCAACATGAGAGTCATCAATCTGAGTCGGCGCATGTACATAACGGAGGAGGTTGTCCGGGTGCGGCAGCAATGACATTGAATAAGCCGAAAGTAGGGAATAATGAAATTATTGGAGATATTCCTTCGCAATTAACACAATGGCCTGTTCAAATGCATTTAGTTAATCCGGCAGCATCATATTTTCAAGAATCTGATTTGTTACTTGCTGCGGATTGTGTAGCTTTTGCATTAGGTGATTTTCATGACAAGTTTTTGAAAGGTAAATCATTAGGTATTGCTTGTCCGAAACTTGATGCAAATAAAGAAATTTACATTGATAAGCTGGTAGCACTTATTGATGATGCAAAAGTTAATACAATTACAGTTATGAAAATGGAAGTTCCATGTTGTGGAGGTATTTTACAAATGGCTCAAATTGCTTCACAGCAGGCATCACGGAAAGTTCCAATTAAATCAATAACTGTAGGTATTTCAGGTGATATTTTATCTGAAGACTGGGTGTCGTAATATCAATTCTTTTTAAATAGTTCAATGATAGATGTTAGTATTAAAGCATTTAAGTGGGAATGCTACATCAAATAACCAAATAGAAATATTAAAATTAACTAAAAAATCAATTTATTATGAGTATGTTTTGTTATCAATGCCAGGAAGCTGCTAAAGGCACAGGTTGCACCGGTGCGGTTGGTGTATGTGGAATAAAGGATGAAGTTATTCATTTCCAAGATTTAACAGTGTACCTTCTTAAGGGAATATCTCTTTTTAGTGTTAAAGCAAGAGAGAACGAAATTGAGGATGAAGAGGTAAATAATTTTTTCTTTACCAGTTTATTTAAAACGATTACAAATGCTAATTTCTCAAAAGATGTATTTATAAAAGAAATTAATAAAGCATTAAAATTAAGAAATAAGATTAAAAATCAATTAGTTGAAAAAGGAATTAATATTAGTGGGATCAATCATGATACTGCAATATGGGCCGGATCAACTTACGAAGAAATTGAAACGAAAGCACAAGAAGTAAGTGGAAAAATAGATGCTCCAAACGAAGATATACGGTCATTGCGTGCTTTGATTTTATATGGTATTAAAGGACTGGCTGCATATCAGGAGCATGCATTTAACCTGGGTTTTGAAGATACTAATCTACATGCGTTTGTTCAAAAGGCCATGGCTGCGCTTACAAATGATGATATGACTGTTGAGGAGAATATCAATTTAGTAATGGAAACAGGTAAATTTGGTGTAGATGTTATGGCATTATTAGATAAAGCTAATACTACAACCTACGGTAATCCTGAAATTACATCAGTAAACATTGGAGTTAGAAACAATCCGGGGATTCTTATAAGCGGGCACGATTTGAAGGACATGGAAGAACTGCTTAAACAAACTGAAGGTACTGGAGTTGATGTTTATACTCATAGTGAAATGTTGCCGGCAAATTATTATCCTGCGTTCAAAAAGTATGAGCATTTTGTGGGTAATTATGGTAATGCCTGGTGGAAGCAAAAAGAGGAGTTTGAAAGTTTTAATGGGGCTATTTTATTCACAACAAATTGTTTAGTTCCACCTAAAAAAGATTCTGGTTATTACGATAGAGTTTATACTACCGGAGCAGCAGGATTTGATGGATTTCCGCATATAGTGGATAGAGAAAAAGGTGAGCAAAAAGATTTTTCACAAATTATTGAACATGCTAAAAAGTGTGAGGCACCAACTGAAATTGAAAATGGTGAGATTGTTGGTGGATTTGCTCATAATCAGGTTTTACAATTAGCAGATAAAGTTGTTGATGCTGTGAAATCTGGTGCAATTAAGAAATTCTTTGTTATGGCAGGGTGTGATGGAAGGATGAAAGACAGGGATTACTATACTGAATTTGCGGATAAATTACCTGATGATACTGTAATATTAACAGCCGGGTGTGCTAAATATCGTTACAATAAATTACAGCTTGGTGATATAGGCGGTATTCCCAGAGTATTGGATGCCGGCCAGTGTAACGATAGTTACTCATTGGCAGTTATTGCGCTTAAATTAAAAGAAGTTTTTGAATTGAATGATATTAATGAATTACCAATAGCTTACAATATAGCCTGGTATGAGCAAAAGGCTGTTATTGTATTGCTGGCATTATTATATCTGGGAGTTAAGAATATACATTTAGGCCCGACTTTGCCCGCATTTTTATCACCTAATGTGGCTAAAGTATTGGTTGAGACTTTTGGTATTGGAGGAATAACAAATGTTGATGATGATATCAAAATGTTTATGAACTAATTGTATAGTTATCTGAACTATTATTAAATTCAAACAGTTTAATGATAGATATTAGCACTATAACATTTAAATGAGAATGCTATATCAAATAAATAGAAATATTAAAGGCTATAGTTTAACGTGTTACTCTTTGTGTATTTCTTAGTGTCCTTATCTGCTGTGGCAAACAGGTAAGTATTTTTGTGGTTGTATTTTTTTGCCACTAAGTCTCGAAGACACCAAGAATCACAAACACGCATACCAACGCTCATCTAAACTATAGCCATATTAAAAAGTAAAAATCTACACCTTTTGGGTGTAGATTTTTACTTTTTAATATGTGCTTTTGCGAATCGTAGCGTAATACAATGTGTGTAAATTTTGTCAAGCTATCATTATTATAATATTCTGTTAGTTAATAACTTTCCCTCTCAACTGTTTTTTTGTTTAGTTATTTTATTGATATTATAAACTAATTTACTATTTTTAGTTCTTTAAATCTGCAAGTCGTGGCACGGATTTTCAGACTAACAATCAAGTAGCTGTTATTTTATATTATCGATATATTAACCTTGCTACGGCTAATTGTCTAATCGTCAAATGAGTAAAAATTATCAATTGGATTTATTAGGTACCTAATGAGAAATTAAATGTTTAAGGAAATTCCTTAAATAAATATTAATTATAAAAAAGATGAATAAATGCGAAAAAAAAATTTAATGTCAAGTGCAGTACTCTTGATTAGTTTAGGACTAACAGGACTGCAAGCACAGGAAGCAATACCAGCATCGGGTGGTAATGCTTCGGGAAGTGGCGGTACATCCAACTACACTGTTGGCCAGATAGTATACACCACAAATACCGGAACAAATGGCTCGGTAGCACAAGGAGTGCAACAACCCTACGAGATTTCGGTTGTATCGGGAATTGAACAAGCCATAGGAATTAACCCTGAATGTACGGTTTATCCAAATCCCACAACTGATTATTTAACCCTTAAAATTGATGGCGATGTACAGACAAGGCATGCCTTGTCTCAACAAGCTTTATCGTATCAGCTTTACGATATTAACGGAAAACTTTTGGAAAACAAAAAAATGACAGGAGGCGAAACCAACATCGACATGAATGGTTTTACCCCTTCAACCTATTTTCTAAAAGTATTTAGCAACAATCAAGAAATAAAAACATTTAAAATCATTAAAAACTAATATTAACCGTAAAGAGGCTGTCTAAAAAGTAATTAGGCAGCCTCTTTTTTAGATGTATATTGTAAATATATTGTTTTATTTTGCACAAATTGTATTCTGTTATCCTTTCTAAGATTTATAAAACTCCATAATTTAACTTGTTTTAATATATTTTGGCAAAAAAGAATTCTATTTTGAAACTCAGATAAGATTAGGCCATTGTTAATTAGATATTTGCTTAATTTTTGAAAATTGTGCGCCAAGGCTAATAATCCTAATTCTATTGATATTTTTGGTATTCCTTTGAGTAAAAATCTTTTAAACCCTTTATTGCTTTTTATTTGTCCAAAAGTTTGCTCGACTTCTGAAAGTCTTCTGCCTCTTAGTTCTTTTCCTGGTTTACTGTTTAAGTTATTTCTAGCTATTTGTTTATGCCTGATGAGTTTTTTATTAATTTCAATTTCCCGGTTACCTAATTGTTTATGGCATGCTCCCCGGATTGGACAATTATTGCAATTTTTAGCTTGATAATAAACTACATCGTACTTATATCCTGTTCTCGTTTCTCTTTCTGCCGTTCCTATTGTGGCCCATCGGGCATATATAATGGTCCTGTTGTTCATTATAATATAGATTTTCAACTTTACTTATATCTGTTCTGAATTTCTTTGTTTGCTCTAAATGAAAGTAATTGGATTTGACATAATTATCAATGCCTTTGTCTTCCATAAAATCATAATTCTCTAATCCACCATAACCAGCATCAGCAACTTCTTTTCCTGGAAACTTTTTATATTTTTCGTAAAATAAATTTAAATGAGGTTTAAATGTTGTTGTATCCCCAAGATTTTGGTGAGCTGAATAATTTGTGATGAAATTATTTTCTGTACTTAGTTGAATATTGTAGGCTGGTTTTAACTGGCCATTTTTCATGTGGTCATCCTTCATTCTCATGAACGTTGCATCATGATCAGTTTTGGAATAACTATTCCTTTCACCCAAAACATTTAAGTGAATTTCATATTCCAATAGCTTTGCCAATGACTCCCTTTGTAATTTATCAACTTTTTTTTAACAGATTTTGCTGCCTTTTGATCTTTTAATTTGCTATTTATTTCTTTAATCTTTTCATTTAACTCTTCTGAAGTAATTGTAATTGATGCTGATTCGGTTTGCTCTTGTTCAATTTCATTGCTCTCTTGTTCAATAGTCTTATTAATATCTGTAAGTACTGATTGTATCTTTCTTTCTAATTTTTCTTTATATTTTTCAATACTTTTTCTCCAAACAAAAGTATATCTATTGGCTACAGACTCAATCTTAGTACCATCTGTAAAAACTTCTTCCAATGTTACTAAACCCTGGCCCTGAAGAAATATTACTACTTGTTTGAAAATTTCATCAATGGTGCCTTTTAAACGTTTCCCCCTAAAAGAATTGATCGTCCGGTAATCAGGAAATTGTTGTCCGCTTAACCAAATAAATGAAACATTCTCTTCAATGGCCTTAGCTATCTTCCGGCAAGAGTAAAAGTTGTTTAAATAACCGTAAATAATAACTTTTAAAAGCATCCTGGGGTGGTAACTGCTTGTACCACCACCTTTATAGCTATTTAAAATATCAGTTATATCAATTATATGGTTAATTAATCTTGCAGGATGGTTATCTTCAACAAAATTACCAAAATCAATAGGAAATAGATAAAGTTGGTCTTTTTTTGATGTTTTAAATGTAGGTTTCATTTTGTAAATTTTTAATTGATTAGTTAAAGATACAAAACAAAACACTGATATACAAATGCTTACGTTCCACGTGAAACTCTTTTATTAACATAAATTGTTGATAACTTGATGCATACAAAAAAGCTGCCTATTTAAGACCTTTAGGTCTTTTTAGACAGCCTCTCATAAAATAATAAAAAGATGAAATACGAAGTATTCACGAATACCTTAAAAATCAGTAATATTATGAGTAAAAAAATACACATAATTATAGCAGCAATATTAATAAATACAACTATTTGGGCTCAGAGCCCCGAAAAAATGAGTTGCCAGGCAGTAGTAAGAGATGCAAGTGATAAGCTTGTAACAAGCCAGCAGATAGGTATGCAAATAAGCATTTTGCAAGGTTCTGCAGACGGAACTGTAGTTTATACCGAAACCCAAACACCAACAACTAATGCCAACGGTTTGGTTAGTATTGAAATTGGTGGCAAAACCGGCTTTGATGTCATAGACTGGGCAAACAGTACTTATTTCATTAAAAGCGAAATTGACCCTGCGGGTGGTACAACTTATACCATTACAGGAACAAGCCAACTGCTAAGCGTACCTTATGCCTTACATGCAAAAACAGCGAAAAATGTTACGGGAACAATTACCGAAACCGACCCGGTTTATTCTACCAGCCAGGCAGCTAACATTACCGCAACAGATATTAACAATTTGGGTAATTTATCGGGCACCAATACAGGCGACCAGGATTTGAGCAGTTTAGCAAACAAAACAGCTTTAGGCGATTCAATGGCTTTAGTACGCAGTGAGATACCCGATGTAAGCAGTTTTATCAGCAACGAAACCGACCCTGTGTTTGGCGTATCTGTAGCAATTGGTATTACTGCTGTAGATACCGCCAATTGGAACAACAACATAGTTGATACACATATTGATTCTGCTGGTGTAGCAGCATATGGCTTTGTAGCCGGGCCACATACGGTCGATACCCATATTGATTCTACCGGGGTAACAGCTTTAGGCTTTGTTGCAGGGGCACATGCAGTAGATACAGATACCCATATAGATTCTACAGGGATTGCTGCATTAGGTTTTACAGCAGGGCCTCACACCATTGACACTGATACCCAATTAGATTCTGCAGGAGTAGTAGCATTGGGCTTCGTTGCCGGTGATCATACTATTGATACGGATACCCATATTGACTCCACCGGTGTAGCAGCATATGGCTTTGTAGCCGGGCCACATACGGCCGATACCCATATTGATTCTACAGGTATTGCGACCATGGGTTTTGTCGCAGGGCCACATACAATTGATACAGATACTCATATTGATTCAACCGGGGTTGCTGCATTGGGTTTCGTTGCCGGTGCTCATACTATTGATACGGATACACATATTGACTCTACTGGTGTAGCATCTTATGGCTTTGTAGCCGGGCCACATACAGTCGATACACATATTGATTCAACCGGGGTAATAGCTTTAGGCTTTGTTGCAGGACCACATACAGTAGATACAGATACACATATAGACTCCACAGGAATTGCTACATTAGGTTTTACAGCAGGGTCTCACACCATTGACACTGATACCCAATTAGATTCTACAGGAGTAGCTGCATTGGGTTTCGTTGCCGGTCCGCACACTATTGATACGGATACCCATATTGACTCTGCTGGTGTAGCAGTTTTAGGCTTTGTTGCAGGTCCTCATACTGTTGACACAGACGACCAGGTTGCTGCAGAAGTTAATTATAATAATTCAACATCAGGATTGACTGCTACTAATGTACAGGCAGCAATAGATGAACTGGAGAATGAGTTTAGTACAAGTAACAATTGGACTCTTGATAATGGTTCTCTTTACAGGATAAATACTGCTGGGAGTGATACTTTAGTGACTATTTTGAATAACGGGAATGTGGGAATTGGAAATATAAGTCCCACAGCAAAACTTGATGTCACAGGTGCATACAATGCTCCTCAATTTCGGGTTGGGAATGTTGATGGGCATGGAATATTTTTTGAGGCTGATGGAAGTTCGGCTCATTACAACTGGTTAGTTGGCCAACAAAAAAATGCTGATGATGCTTTAGAGTTTACCCCATCAACTTCAGCCGGTGGAACAACCTTTACTAATCCAACCATGGTATTAAAAAGGGACGGCTATGTTGGTATTGGGACAGAAACTCCAAATTCACTACTTGAACTTTATAATCATAGCAGTGTCGCAGCAGGCCTTCGGTTAAGCCACTATTACACAGGAGCAGCTGGCACTGCCGGGAAAATCGACTTTTTCAATAACTATAGGTCAACAACAAACTCTAAAGCATCTATCCAATGTGTGTACTCGTCTTATTGGGATTCTGAACTTCAGTTTCTAACTACTACGAGTAGTAGTGCTCCATCAGTAAAAATGGTAATTGAGCATAATGGGAATGTAGGTATTGGCACAACCAATGCATCAAGGGCTAAATTGGTGGTTAATGGCTCTGTAACATACAGCAATGGCACCTATGGTTATCTTAACTCTGGTGGTGGTACAGGTTTTTATAGTACAGCATCAAGTAGTACCACTTCAATTTGGGCTTCAGGCAGAGTTGTGAGTTCCGAGTTTAATGCGGTATCTGACAGGAGAATCAAGAATACGATTACTCAGGTTAATGATGCTGTCTCCAGCCTTATGAAATTAAATGTAGTGGCTTATAATAAAGCAACTAAGAGTGGTGCAAATATGGGCGAAATAGGGCTGATAGCCCAGGAAGTGAAAAAGGTAGTTCCACTTGCTGTCCGAATTTCAGAGGGTGATGTGTTAAATGAAAAAGGGGAATGGATAGTTGTGGATGATTTCCACCAGCTTAATTACCAAACTATTTCAATGTTGGGTATTAAGGCCATTCAGGAACAACAAATCCTGATTAAGGCTCTTCAGGAAAAGGTTAAAGCCCAGGAACAACTCTTAAAATCTCAACAGGAACAAATTGACCTGATTCTAAAAAAAATGAATAAGTAATATTGTTTCCAAAGCTGTCCAAAAAGGGAGGAATTATAGGTTTATCAATAATTTTCAACTTTTTGGACAGTTTCTTATCAATATATATTAACCATGCTACTGTCATGTCAATTACAAAATGTCGTAACTTTCTGTTTTCAAAACCTGTCAGGTTTTTAATAAAAACAAGAATTATGAAAACTGTAAAATATACTGAAGCTGAGGCACGTCAAAATCCACACGGAATCGATGCCCGAAAATTATATGATAGCGATTATGCGATATAACACATATTTTATTGCAGCCCGGAGAACAACTAAAAAGGCATATTACTCCCGTTGATGCTATTTTTTATGTATTAGAGGGAACAGGAATAGTAGAAGTAGGTGATGAGCAGTTAGAAGTTACAAAGGATACTTTAATTGATAGTCCGGCAAAAATTCCTCATTGCTGGTATAATAAAAGTAATGGAGTACTCAGGGTTCTGGTAACAAAAGTACCAAAGCCTGATGGACCAACCAAATTGCTCTAATAGAATTTATGAAAGTGCGTTTAGAAAGAGAAAAAAGAGTTGTTGATAAGATGATAGGTATGTATTGTTTTGCAATTCATAACGAACCTGATTTATGCAAATCATGCCAGGAATTGAAAGATTATACTTATAAAAGACTTCTGAATTGCCCTTTTGCCGAAGACAAACCGGTTTGTTCTAAATGTAAAATTCATTGTTATAACAAAAAGCAAAAAGAGAAAATCAAAGAAATCATGAAATATTCCGGACCGAAGATGTTTTTAAAATATCCTAAGGATACGGTCTTGTATTTTTATGATAAGTTAAAAAATAAAAATCATACAGTTCAATGAAAATACAAAACTTAAAAAACTCGCCTAAAGTTCCTTTTGACTTGAATGCTTATATTTTACATACTGAGGGGCAAGTAGAGCTTGTTCATCTGCTATTGAAACCGGGAGAGAAACTGGACGAACATAAAAATCCCTTCGATGTAATATTTTATGTTATTGAGGGGAGTGGAATTTTATCAGTTGAGGGTGAAAAATATGAATTAAAGCTTAATGATACTACTAAAGTAACTTCAGAAAAAATGAGAGGTTGGAGTAATCATGGGAACAGTGATTTAAGATTGTTAGTTATAAAACTTCTGTAAACGATTTTGCCAATAAAAAACATTCGTTTATCTTTCACAAAAATTAAAAAACTTAAACTCATGAACCCTCATTGAGGGATTTATTACGAAAATTAATCGCTCCACAACAAGGATATGATTAAATTTCAAGAATTTAACTTAAATTTAAACTTATGAATAAAACGATCTCAAAATTACTGGTATTATTTTTTTTTATAAACCTGTTTTCATGTCAATCAGGTAAGGAAAAGTTTGATGAGCAAGATTATATTAAATCTGTTCAGGAATGGCAACAAAAACGATTAGATAATTTAAAAGCAGAAAATGGTTGGTTAAACCCGGTAGGATTGCATTGGTTGCAGGAAGGCGAAAATCCATTTGGCAGTAATGAAGCTAACAATATAGTATTTCCAAATAAAGCACCAGATTTCATAGGGTCAATCATATTATTCAAAGATAATTTGAGTGTTTCGATAAATGAGGATGTAGATGTTTTTATTAATGATTCATTATTAAAGGAATCAGAAATTGTAAGTGATGCCGATAAAAATACTACAAGCTTTAAATTAAATTCATTCAGGTGGCACATTATTAAACGCGGTGATAGATATGGAATACGATTAAGAGATTTGGAAAGTCCGTTAATAGATGAGATTACAGAGATTCCTTCATTTCCTGTAGATGCGAATTGGAGAATTGAAGCCAAATTTGAAAAATTTGATGCGCCAAAAGAAATTGCAATTCCTAATGTTTTAGGTGATACGGAATATCAAAAATGTTATGGAGAGCTTAAATTTAATATTGATGGTAAAGATTACGCATTATTGCCTTTAGGTGATGGAGTTAACAGTTCATTTTTTGTAATATTTGCCGATGAAACAAGTGCTGAAGAAACATATGGAGCCGGAAGATTCTTATCGGTTGAAAAACCTGACAAAAATGGAAATACCATTATTGATTTTAATAAGGCGACTAATCCTCCATGCGCATTTACTGATTTTGCAACATGCCCGTTACCTCCAAAAGAAAATATTATACCGGTTAAAATATTGGCAGGTGAAAAAATAAATGAGCATTTTGGACATCATTAGGAAGTTCCAGACTTAAAAGATTTAGAGACAAAATATAGAGCCAGTCCAATAAAGACAGGCTCTTAGTATTTAGTATGGTTTGATCATTTTATTATAATTTAAAAAACCACCGTCTTTGACGGTGGTCATGTATGTTTGGCTTTGCCGTTTATTTGTGTGTTTTTGAATTTTGAATATCCAATATTGAATGATGAATGTAGAGGTTAAACAAGCACTTGGAAATTAATTTTGCAAAAATATTGTTTTTTGTACCGGGTACTATTACTTGTTTTTGATGATAATACAATACTTCATTATTCTATGTT
>DAOVYZ010000319.1 GCA_030635365.1 Bacteroidales bacterium | reverse complement strand
TCATGGAAAGTTCCCCATTCATTTTTAGCATCGGGAATAGTCTGCCATTCTCCGAAAATACTGGCATAACCACGAGAGTAAAGCAGTGTCTTTGTTTCTTGGTCAATAACTTCAAAAAAGTATAAACCAAGTTCCAACTCATCAATCAGAATTTTTGTGCTTCCATACCATTCACCATCTGATATTATTTTATCAACAGCAAAATGTTCTGTTTCAGAGTTCCCGGTATGGAAATAATCCAAACGCATGGTTTTATTTAAAAAGAAATCAGTAAAAGAAATGTTCCCGTTATTTACAACATTTATTTCTTCTACTACCTCAGATGCATGCTTTTTAAGTTTGTTTTCTTCTGGTTGATTTGAAGTGCATGCAAACAATACAGTAAAGCTTAGTAATAATAATAGGTTTTTCATAGGTTTAATTTTTTGCTTAAAGATAACTATAATGTTTAATAGAGTGAATAATAAATTATTTGATCACAAAAAATTATTTAGAAATTTAGTAATTCATTTAATTTAGTAATTTATTTTTAGCTGTTAGGTATTAGATATTAGAAAAAAATAACGGCTAATTTCTAATAGCTAGTAGCTTTTTTTTATCTTAGTGCACACTCGTACTAAAGATTAAACCAATATGAACTACAACGTATCAATACTCATTGTAATGATTTCCTATATGGCATTTATTGTTGCATGGGGAATTTATCAAGGGCGAAAAGTAAAAAACAGTTCTGATTTTGCTATTGCTGGGCGTAATTTGCCCGGTTGGGTAGCAGCTCTTTCTGAGCGGGCAACCGGAGAATCATCGTGGGCATTATTGGGATTGCCGGGAGCTGCATATGCTACAGGATTAATGGAGGTATGGACAGCAATTGGTTGTGTAGCGGGAATTATCTTTGCCTGGGTAATACTAGCCTGGAGATTGAGAGAAGAAGCTGCTAAGTATAAAACAGATACATTTACAGATTACATTGCTCCAACCTCATTCCTTTGAGCCCGACTGTCAACCTGTCCTGCCCAAACCTCATTCCTTTGAGCCCGACTGTCAACCTGTTCTGCCCAAACCTCATTCCTTTGAGCCTGACTGTCAACCTGTCCTGCCCAAACCTCAATCCTCTGCCTTTGTACCTGATTCCACGATGTAAGCTTTAAAATCAATAATCTGAATTTCCAAATTATTCAAAACTTCAACAGAAACCTGCAACAACTCATAATTGACAAGGCACAGGTATTATAAAAAAAGGCTGTAGTTAAAATTAGCGTAGGTAATTGGATAATATATTGGGTTAAAACCCAATCAATAGTGTATTACTAACCCCATGCTTCCTGACTGCCGTCAGGCAAGTAAGCATGGGGTTATAAAATCCTTATGAACTTATTGACACTGATTAACAGGGGTAAGCTAAATCAAATTATTCTTCTTTTGCAGTCATAATTACTTCAACTTTAACAGCTTCTTTAAGAAACTCGTTGGTTTTTTCAACAATGATCTTTGCATTAATTGATTCTACAAATTTCTTATAATCATCATTATTCATCATAAATTTATTATTCTTTCCATAATGAAGCAAACTACTATGCCAGAAACCTATATTTTCTATATTTTCAGCTCTTTCTTTTAAAATATTCTTTTTTATTTCTTCCAGTTCTGTTTCATTTACCTGTCCTTTAATTATCAGGTCAATTTCAGCAAGAGCTAAAGCTTTTAATTTGTCTTCATTTCCCGGTTCACAATCAAATTTTAACATAAGCTGAACTCCTTTGTAAGGGCGTTTTACAGTTGATGCACTTACACGTACACCATAAGTACCGCCTTCTTTTTCCCTTATTTCTTCAAGATAACGTTTGCCTAATAATTTAGCAATAACATTAATGTAAATTTTATTATTCTCAGAATATTTAAACTCATTATTAAAATTAACATAAACGGTCGATTTAGCTGTTGCCATCTCTTTGTCAAAATAATTGTTTGTATCCGTAGCCGGTGGCCTGACACCTTTATCCTCAAATATTTCTTTATCGCCGGAAACGGGTAAACTTGCAATATATTTTTCGATATATGAATTTATTTCAGATTCATTAAAATCGCCGCTTATTACAAATATAAAGTCCCCTGCATTATCGAAACGATCTTTATAAATTTCTTTTATTCCGTTAAAACTTATTTCGTTAATAATATCTTCACCGAATGGCCGCTCTCTGGGATGATGATTAGCCATAGTTACATATACCGAATCGCTGAAAGCATTATTAATATCATTCTTAAGATTTTGAACATAAGCTTCATACCTTGTTTGTAAAGCATTAAAAGCCTGTTCGTCAAAGCGCGGGGTGGTATAATATAAATAGATAAGTTGAAACATTGTTTCCAGATCGGCAGGTGAGGCTTTACCTGATAAACTTTCGCTTAATTCGCCTAAGCCCGGCCCAACAGAAACAATTTTGCCTGTTAATAATTTCCCAAGTTCAACAGCTGAAAATTCGCCCAATCCGTATGCCGAAATAAATTGGCCAAAAACCATCGAATTTGGAATATCTTCATCATCAAGTTTAGAAGAACCGCCCCAACTGTGTGCTGTAAATAAGATTTTATCTTTTTCAAGCTCCGAATGTTTTAAATATACTTTTATGCCATTACTTAAAACCAAAACTTTAGCATCTAATTCAGGTATTTTTTCGGTTTTTGTTATTTTACCAGCCTTTGGCAACTTAGTTATCAAAGGTTTTTCTTCAAAACTATCAACATAAGGTTCCAGTTTTTCAGATTTAACTTCACTAAGTACCTTTAAAATTTCTTCTTTTGTCGGGTATACAGCATTTTCTTTCTCAGGCCCCGAAACTGTAATTAGCATATTATCATTGGTAAAGAAATGCTTTGAAACAGCATTAACTTCATTTAAAGAAACATTAGGGATTACTTTTTTAACAAAATCAAATTCGTATTCTATACCTGGAACCGGCTCATTAAGCAAATAGTTATCTTTTACTTCCATTGCATAACTATCGTGGTTTCTTTTGTCTTTTTTGTTATATTGATTTTCAACACTACGAATCAAATCAATTTTTGCTCTTTTAAGTTCTCCTTCGGTAAAACCATAATCGCGAACATTTTCTACCAGTTTGCATGCTTCTTGTAAAGCAATTTCCCATTCATTTTCTTTAAAACCGGTGAATATACCGGCTGCATTTTTGGTACGTACAATGTCTGTTAAATATACCTGGCTAAAGATAAATGGAGGATTTTCCTGTTGTAATCTTTCATTAATACGATTTCTTGCCATAGTTGAAAACAAAGATTCAATATACATGTTTCGAAGATACTCTTCACCCTTATCTTTTGGCTTAACAATGTTGTATTTAAATTGTAAGTGAATATAGCTCCCGGTAGCTTCTTTGTCGGTTGCCAAAACGTATCGAGCCCCTTTGTTGTCGGGTAAATCATAATTTTCTCTTACTACCGGATTTTCAACTGCCGGAATTTCTGAGAAAAGACTTTTCACTTTCTCTTCCATTTTATCAACATCAATATCACCAACAATAACAACCGCTTGTAGGTCTGTGCGGTACCATTTATTATAAAAGTCTCTTAATGTTTGATATTTATGATTTTTAATAACATCCAAACTGCCAATCACATCTCTTTTGGCGTATTTACTGCCTGCATAAAGTATTTCCATTTGTTTTTTTCTCATCCTGAATTGTGCAGTACGGCGAGTCCTCCATTCTTCGGTAATAACACCACGCTCGGCATCAATTTCTACTTCGGTTAA
Source organism: Bacteroidales bacterium (assembly GCA_030635365.1). Taxonomy (GTDB): domain Bacteria; phylum Bacteroidota; class Bacteroidia; order Bacteroidales; family UBA12077; genus UBA12077. The sequence continues at coordinate 916 of DAOVYZ010000319.1, read as the reverse complement.
TAAGAGGTAGTTCGACCAATCGTGCAGAATTAAAAGACAAGAATCAAGTATCATAGGTTTATCAGCAGGTACATTGCTCAGGTTATAAACAGTTTCATCGGTAGCAGTATAGGCATTAATATTTCTGCCAAAAGCAACGCCATATTGTTCAAGGTATTCGAGAATTCCTTTTTCAGGAAAATGTTCGGTACCATTAAATGCCATGTGTTCAAGAAAGTGGGCTAATCCATTTTGATTATCATCTTCGAGCATAGCTCCAACATTTTGTACCATATAAAAACTTGCCCTGTTTTTAGGCTCTTCGTTATGGCGGATATAGTAAGTTAAGCCATTTGGGAGTTTCCCATAGCGAAATTGCGGATCAAGAGGTATCTGTTTGTTTGTATCTTCTGCATTAAGCACAGTAGACGCCTGAAATGTAAATAGTAATATCAGGATTAATTTTGTTGTTTTTTTCATTTGTTCTATTTTTTTATTATTGTTTTTGTATAATTAGTTTCTATACTTGTAATATTAACCAGATAAACTCCGCTTGTCAAAGTAGAGATATCTAATATTTCTTCTTTTTGGACAAGGCTCTTTTTCATTATTATTCTTCCGGTTAAATCAGAGATTGTTATTTTTCTGGTATTGTTGGTTTCGAATTTGAAATGAATTTTACCTGATGTTGGATTTGGGTAAATATTTATTATTTCGGACGAAATTGAAGAAATACCTGTTGTCTCGGTTGTGGCACTTGCCGATGTCGATTGTGCACTCTCGTTGCCTGCTGCATCGTAAGCCGAAACCGTGTATGTATATTCAGTTTCAGAACTTAGTCCGGTATCGCTAAAAGTAGTGGTATAGGCGGTATCAATTAATGTGGTATTTCTAAATATTTTATACCCCGATACAGCTGTATTATCGGTTGATGCAT
>DAOVYZ010000022.1 GCA_030635365.1 Bacteroidales bacterium | reverse complement strand
TTTATTAATATAATGACTGAAGCTTATATTATATTCATTATTAATAAATTGTGAAATGTAACTCCTATTTATTCCTATATTTTCAACAATGTCCCAAATTTTGAGTTCTGGGTTTAAAAATGCTTTCTTCCCAATTATATAATTATTAACTTTTTCTTTTACACTCTCATTGGGAGGAACTCTTAATTCTTTCTTAAAAGCAAGTTTATCATTTAAATCAATTATTTGGCCTACCGATTCTTGTTTTAATCCTTTAATACCTATATATAGCGTGAAAGAGGCAAATATTAACATCGTACAGTCAATATAAATTGTAGTTGTATTGACTGTCTCTAAAGGAATAAGATTGATTACAATTCCCGCCAATGACATTACACAATAAACAATATTAAAATAAAAAAGCCATTTTAATTTATAATTATCTGTAGTTGAAAATATTTGATCAACGTATTTTTGATGTTTATTAAGCATTTTAAAAGCTAAAATAAAATAGATCGCAGCCTGCATTATATGAACTGCCTTATTAACCAGTAAAAGATTAAATAAATAAGTAATTATATGCGAATCAGATGGTTTTCCTAATATATGTATACCTAAATAATCTATGGCTTCATTTTTACTAAGCAACAGATAAAAAAATGAAGCAAGAATAAAATTAATTAAAGCAGGTAGAATGTGAAAAAAACATTTTTTTTTGCTTAATTTATTTGAAACCAATGTTCTGGCATATATAAAAAACAATGGATGTAAGAGCAACATGCTTGACATATAAATAGCATCTAAGAAGCGAAAAGCAGCAAAATTGCCCGATTGATATACTGCAACAGATGAACCCAAAGCAAGTACCACTATCATAAACCATGCTAACACTTTATTAGTTAAGTTTATATTATATTTTACTTTTCCGAATAGTTGAACCGCAAAAACAAATGCGATAAAACTAGGACTTAGCAACGCTATTACATGAAAGTTTATCATTTGTCAAATGTACATAATTTTACCATTTGACAATACAATTTACAGTTTGAGAAGAGATAATCAGTATGTTTTAGTTTATTTGTCAATTAGGGTATGTTAAATAATTCAACTTATCCATGATTTAACAATCGATTTTTAACAATTAAAATTAATGGAATAGATGATTTGATTAATAATATCTGCTGTTAGATATAAATGGAAAATGCGTTAATAAATTTTGTATTAACGTTAGTTAAGTAAATTCCTACGTTAATCAATTCTTCAATTATTTATGGCTGATAGGCTTTACTTTTACATGTAGAAAACGCAAATAATAATATTAACTAAACAAAATGTACTATGAAAACAAACAGCAAAATTCTTCTTTTGTTGATTTTAATAACTTGTACTATATTAAATCTTAGTGCAAAGAATGTTGAAGTAACAAAAGAAAATGAAAGAGCCGGAAAGGAAGAGCTGTATAATGACTTTAAAAACAGCTCTTTGCTAAATAACAGTAATCCTTTTGATACTGAATATAATCTTAAATTGATGAATATTCAGGTTGACGTGTTAGGATTTTTATTCTTTGGACCCCAGGTAGGTGTAGATTTTCAAATTGCTAATATTGTAGCAGTAGGGCCTTATGTGCGATGGAATTACGCCGGCTTAATTTACCAAGGGATTATTACAGATTGGTTTTCAAATGAAACAGCAGCATCTCCTGCCTCTTATGGAATCGGAGTATCAGCTAAAGTAATTCCCCCTATAGGTAGCGGTAAACACCGACCCTATTTTGGTATTGGAATTGAAAAATTTAAAGGGAAAGAGTCCTGGGATCCGGGAGGAACATGGGGAAGGCATTACTATGAATATAAGTCCAACGTTTACTATTTCTCAGCTGGGTACAGAATGTTAACTGATGGTTCATTTAATTTATCTGTAGGAATTTTCTTAGGATTACAGATAGAAACTGAGGACAAAGACTATTATGAGTTTGGTGACGGAGTAGAATACAATACACTTGATGATCCCAAATTCGGTGGGGGATTGCAACTATCATTAGGATGGCAATTAGGGAAGTAACTAAAAAATATTTTCAAATCTAAATATTACCGTTATGAAACAGATACATATTACACATAAAATACTTATAATATTCTTTGTTTTTACATTGTTTGTATCATGTGAAGAAAAAGAAGATATAATTGAAAAAGAAACGACTGGGGTTATTCGCGATGAAGATGATGCTCATCTGGTAGCAGTTGACCTGAATGATATTTTTGAAAAAGTTAGAGACGATCTGGATTATGGTTACACATACACGAACTATTCTCCCGATGGAACATATACTGTGAATGGAAGTGCCTATTCAGGTCCAATTTTTTCAGGTTCATATACGAAGAAATACACTAAAAAATTTACAGTAAACTTCAATAACTATAAATATCAAAACCGTACAACAATAGAATCAGGCAGTATAAGCTATAGTTTTACCGATTATAGCACCTCTGGTTATCATCTGATAATCGAAGTGAAAAGTACATCTGGGATATATATTACAACCCAAAACGATGATTACCTGATTGACGATATTTTAACAAACCTTGTCATGGGAGATAGAGATGATAATCGCTATACGATAGGGGGGAGTTTTAGAAGCTCAAACGGAAATACTTATTCTGTAAAAGCATATTAAACAAAAATAAATTAACAGTTTATAAATTGAATATTATGTCAATTTTTTGTTCGCATACTTTTATTTCAATCCTGTCAGGATTCCAAATCCTGACAGGATTATTAGAAAGTTCATGCTTGGCCTGACATTAACTAATTGACTTATATAAAACATGTAAACTATGAAGCATATTAAACTAATAATAATTTCAATATTCATGTTGTCCTTGGAAATTTCAGGGCTACATGCTCAAGAGACTATTACTACTACAGGTAATAGCATATCAGGTAGTGGTGGAACAGCCAGCTTTACAGTTGGGCAAGTGTTTTACAAATTGCATTCCGGGACTTCAGGCTCAATTATTCAAGGAGTACAACAACCCTTTGAAATATCTGTTATATCAGGAATAAATCAAACAACGGATATTAATCTAACATGTTCGGCTTATCCAAATCCGGCAACCGAATTTGTAAAACTAACCGTTAAAAACTATAAAGATGAGGCCTTTAGTTACCAACTTTACGATATTTGTGGAAAGTTGCTGGAAGATAAGCAAATAAGCGGTTCGGAAACTACAATCTATATGACAAAGCTAGTGCCAGCTGTTTACCTTCTGAGGGTACAGGATGGTTACAAAGAAGTAAAAACATTCAAAATAATTAAAACTCAATGAGACAGGGTTTTTACAAAAACACGTAGTCGAATTAGTCCCGATTGCAGCGTCAGCGGAGCATCGGGAACAAAACAAAGTAATAAATTAAAATTAAGAACCATGAAAAAAATATTTACCTTGATATTTACCCTTTTGCTGCTACAACAAGTATCTGCCCAATCTCCTGAGAAAATGAGCTATCAGGCTGTAATTAGGAATAGCAGTGACGAATTAGTTATCAATACTCAGCTTGGGATGCAAATAAGTATCTTGCAGGGTACAGAATCAGGAACTGCTGTATATGTTGAAACTCAAACACCAACAAGCAATTCCAATGGTTTGATTGCAATTGAAATTGGAACAGGAACAACATCCGATAATTTTTCAGATATTGATTGGCCGGATGGACCGTATTTTATTAAAACGGAAATAGATTTAATAGGAGGCACAACCTACACAATAACAGGAGCGATCCAATTACTAAGTGTTCCTTATGCCCTGCACGCAAAAACAGCAGAAAATATATCTGGGACAATAAAAGAAAGTCAAATTTCAGATCTTGATCATTTCACCAATACAGATGAAAATGACCCTGTGTTTGGTTCATCAATTGCAGGCGGCATAACAGCACTAGATACTGCAAACTGGAATGATAAGTTGGATGCCGAATTAGATGGTTCTGTTACAAACGAAATACAAAGCATTTCACGTACAGGCTTAACAGTAACCTTGAACAACGGCGGCGGAACATATACAGATAGTATAAATACATATACCGCAGGGACTGGTATTGACATTACAAACAATATTATTGGCTTAGAATCAAAACACTACCTTGGCGAAGAATATTTGGACGGTATAATATACCAACTGTATATAGGTTCAGATGGACAACAACATGGTTTAATCGTTTCAAAAACCCAAACAACTGCAATATGGCAGAATATAGGTGTAACAACTAATGCAACACGTAGTTGGGACGGAGACTACAATATGGATCTAATGACTGATAGTCCTGCAAAAGATTGGATTACAACAAACTTTACAAGCGATTGGTATTTACCATCAATGGATGAGTTAAGTTTATTATGGCATAATCGTTTTTATGCAAACAAAGCATTAAATGATGGCGGATATACATTATTATATACATCTAACTATTGGAGTAGTACAGAGCGTAGTCTGACGGAAGCCTTCTACTTCCGTTTCAACTTTGGCACCTCTGCCAACACTATTAAGACAAATCCTTATCAAATTAGAGCAGTCAGAGCTTTTTAACTAATAAATTAAGACTATGAAAAAATTACTTTTTATTACGTTAATCTTGGTAATCTTTATCTCATGCACTGATGAAGAAGATGATGATAATTTATACCCGGATATAGATTTTAGACAAGAAATGCGGGATTTTGTAATAGGAATAAGTGAATATGGTAAAGCATCGAATTCCAATTTTATTATTATTCCCCAAAATGGTATTGAAATAGTTACCACAAATGGAGAAGAAGATGGACCTGTAAACACTGCTTATGCGAATGCAATAGACGGACATGGACAGGAAGATCTTTTTTACGGTTACGATAATGATGATATAGCAACACCCTTTGAAGATAATGCTTATTTAAGAGCTTTCTTGAATAAATCTAAAAATGCAGGTAATACAATACTGGTAACAGATTATTGTTCTACACAATCTAAGATGGGTGATTCATACATACAAAATAAACTGGCAGGTTATGTTCCCTTTGCTGCCGATCAGCGAGAGTTAAACAATATACCCAATTATCCAACTCGAATATTCGAAGAGAATGTATCTATAATCACAAGTTTATCAAAAGTAAAAAATTTTCTATACCTTATAAATCCAGAAAACTACAGTACAAAAGCAGCATTCATTAGTGCTGTTACAGCAACAAACTATGATCTTTTGATAATGGATTTGTTTTTTCATGATGAAACTGAATTTACTGCCACAGAAATTACACAGTTAAAAAATAAAGCAAACGGAGGTAAACGATTGGTTGTTTCATATATGTCGATAGGCGAAGCTGAAGATTACCGATATTATTGGCAATCGGGTTGGGCTGCAAATAATCCATCATGGCTTGATTCAGAAAATCCTGATTGGGACGGAAATTTTAAAGTAAAATATTGGGAAAGCGAATGGCAGAATATTATATATGGAAGCCAGGATTCCTATTTACAAAAAATACTTGATGCTAATTTTGACGGTGTTTATTTAGACATAATTGAGGCTTTTGAGTTTTACGAATAATGTTAAGTTCTTATGTAGTGTCTGTACGAAAAAAATATTATAATCATGAAAACAAAACTATTTTTGACTTTATTGTTAGTGTATCCTATACTTGCATTTACACAAGGCTCTTGGAAGGAATATAGAAAAGAAGTAAATACCGGTATTATACAAGGGGGAAATATTATGTCATACTTCACCGAATCCAAAGACGGTAGTGTTTGGGTGTCAAATACTACTGGGAGTATTGTAAGGATATTGGGAGATGAAATAACTATTTATGACGACCTAAAAAGAAGTCTCGCCGCTCAAACAAATATTGGAGCTATAGTAAATGCTCGTGAAAAAACAATTGGAGTATGGTGGTTTTCACAAGCTGATATGGAAACAGGATGGGTTTGGTTTGCATCAAACCGGGGTATTGTTCTTTGGGACAATGAAAAACTATTGTTTCTTACAGGGGAGACAGATGCAAAAGGACATGTTATTTTATTAGACGAACAAACAGGCACTAACTATATTATAAATAAGAATAACATTGAAAAAACTAATGTAGTAAAAAATGTAAAACCTACCAGGGATATATATAATTTTTATGCAGTATATATCGATAGTAAAAAGAGAGTTTGGTTTGGGGGTTCTGCGGGAAGGCTTTATTGCATTGAAAATGGTATCTGGAAAGTTTGGGATGATATAATTAACTCCAACTATAAGAATGACGACAAAACAGTGCGTCAAATTTTTGAGGATAAAGAGGGAACAATACATGTGGTTTGTCATGGCATACTTTGCCGAATAAACAACAGTACTATTCAATTCGATGACAATCTTCCTAATTTAAAAGATGCAACCGGAGGTTTTGAAGACTCAAAAGGCAATATTTGGATTTCAGGAACAAAAGGAATATACAAATTTAGTGAAGGTAATTGGGTATTTTACGGTGCTTCTGATGGAATTGATATTATACCTCTTGCAGGCCCTCTTGTAGAAGATAAAGAAGGTAACATATGGTTTGCCGGGAAAAATACAACTATTTTCACAAAATCTAAAGGGATATTTAAGTTAAAACCTAAAGGTGCAGTTTACAAATACAATGGCAGTAAATGGACAAAATATAAAGTTGGGAAGACCAAACTTATCACAGATTTATTTGTAGATAATCAAGGGAACGTATGGGTAGCCGAATCGATTGGAGTGTATAAATTTAATGGAGAGCAATTTGTTCTGCAAAGGAGTTGTTCTAAAATGCGCAGCCTTCTTAAAATTTTTCAAGACAGTAATGAGGATATTTGGCTTGGACGTGGCAGCTTTAAAGGCGAAATAGATAAATATACAAAGTAGAATTAGGAAATAATAAATAAAATTCAATTTCCGTATTTTTGATTTTCTAATTGTAAATAAAATGGGGAATAAAGATCAGCAATATATTATCATTGAAAAAGCCGGTGAGCATAATTGATATAACATGCTTTACCGGAGTTTCGGGTTCAGGAAAATCATCTCTGGTTTACGATATAATTTGTAAAGAAAGTTTACGAAGATATTCTTATCTAAATTAAAAACATTATTATGGAGATAATGCTAAGGTGTATTCGCATTTTTATGGAGATAAATATGTATATTTGTTACACTATTTTGGATATAAAATATGAAACGAAGCTTATTCAACGAATTACTTTTGTGGAAAAACAGCAATAATCGTAAGCCGTTATTGTTGCAAGGGGCTCGTCAGGTTGGCAAAACATACCTTGTAAACGAGTTCGGGAAAAATGAATACCAACTACATTTACCTTAACTTTGAGCAAAATGTTGATCTGAAAACATTATTTACAGGTAATTTAGATCCTCAAAATATTATAAACAACATTAGTTTGTATATGGGGAAAAAAATAAATTCTGCTGACACTTTAATTTTTTTCGATGAAATACAAGCTGTTCCTGAAGCACTAACAAGCCTGAAATATTTTTACGAACAATCCCCCGAATTTCATATTATTGCAGCAGGTTCATTGCTCGGAGTGAGTGTTGGGAAACAGAGCGGTTTCCCTGTAGGCAAGGTAAATTTTATGACCCTCTACGCAATGTCGTTTGTAGAATATCTTACAGCATTTAACGAAGAACTGTTGATTAAAAAACTAATTGATACACAAACTATAGAATCGTTACCGGAAATATTGCACGAAAAATTACTCAAACATCTGAAAATGTATCTTTATTTGGGAGGTATGCCTGAGGTCTTGCAATCTTATCTCAATGAAAATGATATTGCATTAGCCAGAAATATTCAAAATGAGATTATTGAAGCTTACCAAAGAGATTTCTCAAAATATACCGATAAGTCGCAAGCTATTAAAACTTCGGAACTATGGCAATCAATACCGCATCAATTAGCAAAAAAGAACAAGAAGTTTAAATACAGCGATGTACGTAAAAAAGCACGAGCCACTACATTTGAACAAACAATAGAATGGTTAAAAAAGGCAGGACTTGTAAATTTAGCATATAATATCAGCGTTCCAAAACTTCCGCTTTCAGGATATGCCGATTATTCAAAATTTAAAATTTATTTACACGACACAGGTTTGTTAGGTGCAATGCTCAATCTTTCATCGGATATTATTATTAAACCAAGTCAACTTTTTTCGGAATATAATGGTGCTTTTATTGAAAACTTTGTGGCAAACGAACTTATATCTGGTGGAAATAAAGCTTTGTTTTACTGGACATCAAAACATGATGCCGAAGTTGATTTTGTAATACAATTACAAAATGAAATTTACCCTTTAGAAGTGAAAAGTGGCACTAGCCGTAATCTGAAAAGCTTAAGGAGCTATGCCGAAAAATATAAGCCAAAACTTATTTTCAGAACTTCGCCACGAAATCTTATTCAGGAAAAGGAATTTATTAATACCCCTCTTTATGCGGTATTTATTATAAATAAATATAACCAAATTAATACTAAATAGAGTTTGTCTATAAAGTATATTTTTTGCGTTACGCTAATTTTATTAAATGCTCATTTACTCTAGTAAACTGTGCTTTAAGAAAATTAGCAAGCCTTAAAAATGTACTTTCTAGTTCAAACTCTGACTTTATGGACAGACTCTAAATAGAACTTTCTGCTTTTTCATTTATTTTGAACTTTAATCTAAAAAGTATCAATAAAATTCTATTTCTCTATCTTTGCCATTTAAATAGTGAGTGCAAGAAAACTATGTCTCAAACCTGTCTGTCCTGACTGCCGTCAGGCAGGCGAACAGGCAGGCGAAATTACTGGTGTTTTTTTGCTGAGACTAAATAACTACAGATGAAGAATAAAGATCAACAATATATTATCATTGAAAAAGCAAGTGAACATAATTTAAAGGATGTAAATTTAAAAATTCCCCATCATCAAATAACATGCTTTACCGGAGTTTCGGGATCAGGAAAGTCATCATTGGTTTACGATATAATTTGTAAAGAAAGTCAACGAAGGTACTTTGAGTCTTTTTCATCATATGCCCGCCAGTTTTTAGGAAAAATGTCCCGCCCCGAAATTGAGCGTATCGAAGGGTTAATGCCTGCAATTTCTGTCGATCAAAAAACAGTTAGTCGAAATCCAAGGTCAACAGTCGGTACAATGACAGAATTGTATGACTACCTGAGATTGCTTTTTGCAAGGCTTGGAGATAAATCAACAACATATCCCGAACTAAAATTAACAAGAAGTTTGTTTTCATTCAATTCTCCCGAAGGAGCTTGCCCGAGTTGTAAGGGCTTGGGTGTTGAAGATCAGATAGATCCTGAGCTACTTATTAAAGATCAGAATAAAAATCTTCGTGAGGGGGCATTAAAAATTACAACACCATCGGGTTACACCATTTATTCTCAGGTTACAATTGATGTATTGAACCAGGTTTGTGAATCGGAAGGATTTAATGTGGATATACCATGGAAAGAATTAACTTCTGAGCAAAAGAATATTATTTTAAACGGCAGCAATAAAATAAAAATTCCATTTGGAAAGCATACCCTGGGGTCGAGAATGAAATGGAGTGGAATAACTGCAAAACCAAGAGAAGAAGGATTTTACAAGGGTATATTGCCCATAATGGAGAACATTCTAAGGGTCGATAGAAATCCTAACATATTACGATTTGCTAAAACAGTAAATTGTAGTCAATGCGCAGGGAAAAGATTAAATGAAAAAGCTCTGTCAGTTACAATTGATGGTAAAAATATAATTGATTATTCAAATCTGTCCATATCAGAATTTAAAAAGGCTTTTTCACAAATTCAGTGGGGCAAAACCGAGCTTGCTATAGCCAAACCAATAATTGAAAAGCTAATTGAAAGATGTGCCAGTCTTGAAGAACTAGGTTTGGGATACCTGACATTAATACGTGAATCAACCACAATATCAGGCGGAGAAGCACAACGAATCAGATTAGCAACCCAGATAGGAAATGGTTTACGAGGAATACTGTATATTCTTGATGAACCATCTATAGGTTTGCACCCAAGGGATAATCAACGGATGATCAATGTAATGAATAAGCTTCGTGGCCAGGGAAATACCATTTTGGTGGTTGAGCACGATAAAGAAACAATGCTGAATGCTGACAGGATTGTGGATATTGGCCCTTATGCAGGAAAAAATGGTGGCAAAATACTTTTTAATGAAAAAATTGACAATATTAAAAATCTACAGAAAGAAAAAAGTGAAACATTAAAGTACCTTAATGCTACTGAAAATAAAAGCAGGATAAAAGAGAAACTTCCAGATCGGTGGCTTAAAATTAAAAAAGCTTTTCTTCATAATTTAAAAAATATTGATGTTAAGTTCCGTTTGCATGCATTAAATGTAGTAACAGGAGTATCAGGAGCAGGTAAATCAACCTTGGTTTTTGACATCATAGGGGAATATTATCAAAATAAATTCTCGGGGAATTTGAGGGAAAACATTGGGTTCACTGAAATATCATCAGATAATGAAATTCAAAAGATAATTGAAATTGACCAAAGCCCTATTGGAAGAACCCCTCGAAGTAATCCTGCAACATATACAAAATTATTCGATCAGATTCGAAAATTATTTGCCGATTTGCCGGAATCGAAAAAGAATAAATGGAGCCAGGGGTATTTCTCATTTAATACAAAAGGAGGCCGTTGCGAAACCTGTGAAGGAGCCGGGTATATCCAAACAGGGATGCATTTTTTAGCGAATGTAGAAACTGTTTGCGAAGTATGTGAGGGAAAAAGATATTCGGAAAAAACCTTGAAGATCAAATATAAAGGCAAAAGTATTTCGGAAATTCTGGAAATGGAAATTGCTGAAGCTTGCAATTTTTTTGATAACGAATCTAAAATTTCCCATTACCTTGAAATTATGAAAAACCTGGGCTTGGGATACCTGTCTTTGGGGCAGTCTGCTACAACATTGTCGGGTGGCGAAGCACAAAGATTAAAACTGGCGGCAGAGCTGGTAAAACCCTCAAAAAACCACACACTTTATATTTTTGATGAACCTACAACAGGTTTGCATCCTTATGATGTTTCTATTTTATTAGAAGCCCTGAAAAACCTATGCAATAAAAATCATACTGTAATAGTAATTGAACATGATTCCGGGATTATTAAAAATGCTGATCATATTATTGATTTAGACCCTGAAGGAGGAGAGTCTGGAGGAAAACTGGTCTTCTCCGGCACCTATTCTGAACTTTTAAAATGTAAAGGCTCTTTTACAGCGAAAGCTCTAACAGAGAAGAGTATCCGGGAAAAACCTAAAAGCAAAACCGATTTACAGAAAATTATTGAAGCCCCAATTAAGTTGCAGGGAGTTAACACACACAATCTGAAAAATATTAATGTTGAATTACCACGTAATAAACTTACCGTAATAACAGGAGTTAGTGGTAGCGGAAAATCATCACTGGCATTCGATACATTGTTTACCGAGGGGCAATTCCGTTTTACAGAAAGCTTTTCAACCTATACACGTAGTTTAATTCAACAAAAATCAAGGCCAGACATCGAAGCGAGTCAAGGATTAACACCAACCATAGCTATTGATAGCAAATCAATCACAAAAAATCCCAGGGCAACTGTAGGAACTGTCTCAGGATTATATGATTTATACAGACTCTTGTTTTCAAGGGTTTCAAAGGACGATAAAGACAATAGTTGTAATATTCTATCGAGTCATTTTTCATTTAACCACCAGGCTGGAGCTTGCCCTGAGTGCAATGGCTTAGGATTTCAGCTAAGCTGCGACCCTCATAAACTAATTTCACATCCTGATTTGTCTTTAAAAAATGGAGCAATGAAAACTTCTAAGCCGGGCCGGTTTTATGGAGGCCCCTATGGACAGTATATGGCAATTTTAGACGAGTTTGGGAGAACTAAAAATATAAACTTTGATGATGCATGGGACAGCCTCAATAAAAAGCACAAAGAAATAGCATTGTTTGGAACAGGAGATACTGAATATGAAGTTAATTGGAAATATAAAAGGAAAAACAGGGAAGGAACACATCAATTTAAAGCTAAATGGCTTGGTTTAACAGCCTACATTGATGATGAATATCTCAGAAAACATGATAAGCAGGGTGGCGATAGTGTCGCTGCTTTAATGAAAGAAGTTAATTGCCCTTTCTGCAAAGGAACAAGATTGAATAAAGAAACCTTGAAATATAAAATTACGGATAAAAATATTGCAGAATTAACAGCATTGGAAACAACGGAGGCAATCCGTTATTTTGAAAGATTAAAAAAATCTCTTAACAATAATGATTATAAGATTAGTACTGAAATTATTCGTTTGTGCATAGAAAAGTTGAATGCACTAGTCAAGATTGGATTGAGTTATTTGAGTTGTGATCGAGGTACGATAACACTCTCAGGAGGAGAAGGGCGAAGATTAAGATTGGCCTCTCAATTAGGTGGAGAGCTGATTGGAATAACCTACATTCTTGATGAACCAACAGTCGGTTTGCATTCAAAAGATACTCTAAATCTTATTTCCCTGATTAAACAACTTTCAGAAAAGAATACGGTCGTTGTTGTCGAACACGATGAAGAAGTTATTCAATCGGCAGATTATATTATTGAATTAGGTCCCGGAGCCGGAAATGAAGGTGGCATAATAATAGCAAAAGGAAACTTAGATGAGTTGCTTAAAAATAGCAATTCACTCACATCAAAATATCTTAAAGAACAATATCAGTTTAACTATTCAAAAAATGAATTAAATATAGATTTCGGATTAGAAATAAAATCTGCGCATGCCAACAATTTAAAGAATATTGATTTAAATCTCCCGTTGAATGGAATAACAGTTTTTTCAGGAGTTTCTGGTAGTGGAAAGTCAAGCTTGCTGTTTGATGTAATTGCTGAATCAGCTAAAGCTAATAAATCAATATATTGTAAAACAATTAACGGGCTTGAAAAATTTAGTTCCATCATAAAAATGGATCAATCTCCAATAGGTAAAAATCCATTAAGCACTCCACTAACCTATCTTAATTTATATGGACAGGTTCGGGATTTGTTTGCTGACACTCCCAAAGCAGTTGAAAGTAAATTAAAAAAATCACATTTCTCATACAATACAAAGGGTGGTAGGTGTGAAACATGCAAAGGGCAGGGGCAACTTAAAATTTCAATGGATTTTCTTTCCGATGTGTGGGTTCAATGCACAGATTGTGATGGGAAACGTTTTACAAACGATACTTTAGAGATAAAATGGAATAATTACTCTATTTCAGAGATTCTTAAGTTGAATATAAATAAAGCCGGTGAGGTTTTTAACACGGAAGAAAAACTTAAAAAATCTTTTAATCTTTTATGTAATTTGGGTTTAGGCCATTTAAAACTGGGGCAATCGGCAACAACCCTTTCGGGAAGAGAAGCACAGCGCTTAAAATTGGCTAAAGAGTTACTAAAAAAATCAAACCATAAATGTTTGTATTTGTTAGATGAGCCAACCACCGGATTACATTTTTACGATATCGAAAAATTATTAAAGGTATTGTTTAAATTAAGAGATCAGGGGCATGCATTGTATATCATAGAGCATCACCCGTGGTTTATTAAAATAGCAGACTATAAGATAGAACTTGGCCCGGAAGGAGGAGCAAAGGGAGGGAACATAGTTCAAAGTTAAAGGTTCTGAGTTTTGAGTTCTTTGCATTTCTATTTTTACGGTGAAAAACAAATATTATTTTAAATAGATTACTTTCCCTACACGTTTAATATGGTCAACTAAATCAGGATTATCAATATGATGAAAAACAGATAAATCAAAAGTATACGGTAATAGTAGATCGTCTAATTCTAAATCAATCTTATTAAGAATTGTCAAGTTAAGTTCTTTTCCTTTTAAAGTTAAATCAATATCCGACCCATTTTCGTAGTTACCCTTAGCACGCGACCCATAAAGAATAGCTTCATCCACTTCCTTGTATTTAGAAATAACTTCTTTAATTTGTGCTAGAATAGTGCTTTTTAGTCCGTATAACATGCATTTATTAATTATATCAGTTAAGCCGTATCAACCTTATTATTAAAATATTCTTCCAAATCACAAAATAACTGAAAATAGCTTTTAAATACCTTTTCGGTAATTTCTTCAGCCGTTTCTTCATTATAACTGTGAATAGTCAAGTTCCTGCTTTTGATCATATCCATCCACCCTTCTCCATCAATAATAATACCTTCTTTAAAAGATTCTCTAAATGTATCTCGTGAGCCTATAAGCCCTGATTTCCCCTGGTATAAAAGATAATCACGTTGTGTATTCCATGCCAACTCATAGGTATATTCAAAAGCCTTTACCAACCCCTGCTTTTCTAACTCTGATAAATTTCCCTTATCAATAAACTTCTTTAATTGAGTCAGGGCTTTTTTGTAGTTGCTAAACCTTTGTTTCCAACGAATATCTTCTTTCACAATACTATAGTTTAAATTTAACGATATAAAAATACAAATTTAATATCAGTAATTTTAAACAAGCTTAAAGTTGAAATTATTATCAACATTTTTA
>DAOVYZ010000322.1 GCA_030635365.1 Bacteroidales bacterium | reverse complement strand
TTAAATAAAAACATGTTGTAAAACATTATTGTATTGAGTTTGTAATTAATTATATGCCTGGCCCTGTGAAAAATAAACGTGCCTGCCATGTTTTTTTTGAGACATGATTCAAACAGTAACCCGACCAACGTATTAAGTCTCCACAGGGATATTATTGTAAGTTTTTTCATTATTGTTAATTTCCCTTTTTCCTAATTTATCGTATTTCAATTTTCGGATTTTAGTGTTAATAAATTTTTTCTAAAAACACCTAATTTATAAACTGTCTAAATTAAAATAAGGTGATTTTTCTCATAATCAACTGTAATCTTTATACAAACTCAATACAATTTTCAATTCAGAGAATAAATATAAGTAGAATATCTGAAAAAAATTGGGCAATGTAATAAACGGTAGGTTTCAGGTAATGAAATGCTGTTCTCATGTAATAAACGGTAAATTTACATGGTTCAAAGTTTCATGTTTCGTGTTCAATGTTCAATATTTTGTGTATATTTTACTAAGGTGTATACATACTGTAGCTTGACAGGCAAAGAGGCATAATAAACCCAAACTATGCAACAAGATTGAAAAACTAAAGCTAAAAAGATAGCAAAGTAATTACAAAGTTACTGGTACTAACCGTTACCTTTGGTGAACTCGCGAGTTCGATTCGGGTTCAGCCCGCTCTAATGCTTTGCATTAGAAATATATTTAGTTAACAATATTTTAAAAGAAGATTTGAAATTCTAATGCATAAAGTAGAATTAAAAAGTATAGTAAAATTCTGAATTTATTTTTTTTGCAGAAATAATTCCTTTGTCCATTGCTTCGACAAGTCTTTTGCATGCTTTTGTAAAATCATCATAAAAATCCTCACAAACCAGAATTAATTTATCATCAATTTTCTGCAAGTGTTTTTCCCCATAACCAGCATGGTTTTTTGTTGTTAGAAATACCAATCTACTTGTGGTTAAAGTATGTGCTAAGCTTGCTCTTAGCATATTATATAATACGTGATTGTTATTAAACTTAGCATATTCTTGTGGCATCAAACGATTAATAGCATGAGAGAACCGAAGTTTTGACTGGTCCTTAGCTTTTAATGGTTTATTATCAAGAAAACCACCTAAAGTTTCAAGTCCCTGTACCATTATAACAAATGCAAAATGGTAAGATTCATGGTTAATTAGCTTAGCTATTTCTTTGATTAATGCTTTTTGAATAAATTCTTTTGCTGATAAATTGTTTTCAGTATTCATTCTATGTATCTAAAATCTTTTTTACTCGTCCAATTTCGCCAGAGCTTAACCTGACTTTTATTCCGTGTGGGTGTGATGCTGATTTGGTAAGTATATCCTGTATAATACCCTCGGTTAGGTTTCCTGTTCTTTGATCTTTTTTAAGTACAATAGCTACACGTTGTCCTGCTGAATATAAATTACGCGCGTTCATTTGAATTATTTATATGAAACAAAAAATCGTTTTCTGATGAAGCATGTTAAACCTGCCGGTATAACACATAGTAAGGTGCTTATAGGAGTAAATGTGCAATGTGCTTTGTATCCTATCATACATAGTTTACTTGCTCTATCAGAAGGTGAAATTGTTGAAATTGCTAGAATTGTAAAAAATAGGGTGATAAATAGTAAAGCCCAGTATCCTTTTTTTCTTATTTTCATAATGTCTTTCTTAAATAATAATTAACGAATATAAAATTATTTCTCTTCATTAAAAAATACCTGATAGTATTGCATTCCTGTTTTATCATCAAAGCCTTTATTAATATAATCCCGATTCCCATGGACATAAATATGAAAATTTTTGTCAAGTTTAATAACACTTTTCATTACACGGGATTGTTTTCGAACGGCACTGCTTGAGATGTCAAATTCATTTGAAATTTGCACCTCATTTTCTGACTCATATACTTTTTTATAATTATTGAAGCTATCTATTAGTTCTTTATCCTCAATTACTTTCTCGGTAAAATCTTCCAGATCGAAATTATCAGTTTCTTTAAAAAACTTTTTTGATTTGTTAATCATATCCACCTGGTCTGCTTTGTTAACCTGATAGTCTTCGGGAATCTCTTTTGCCACAAACTCTTTATACATTTTCATCACGTTCTCGGTATGATAGTATTCATCTTCCCTTTGTTTTACCTTCAAAAAGTCATCTATCCAATATCTGGCATCTTCTCCTTTGCTTAGCTTATCAACCGAAGTTACAACATAGCCCTTTTCTTTTTCGGTATTTAAAATCAGGCAACCTTTATCTAGTTTTTTTATGTCAATTCCCTGCTCACTTTCTATTGAATAACTATCATTTGTAGGAAATACCTTTAAGAATGTTTCCCTGGTTTCCGATTTAAATAATCCAACCGCATCAATTACTTCTGTGTCGAACTCGATATCCTGAAAATATACTGTATAAAATTCGCCTCCATTGATATTAGGATGTGTAGATTTTTCGTATAAATGTTTTGCAAGGTTTGAAGATTGTTCTTTTATATTATCTGGGTTGTCAAAGATATGAGAAACATAATGAAATACTTCATTTAATTTTAAATCAGTTTCGTGATAAAAATTAAAGAACTCGCTAGATTTAAAGGGAGTAAGAAAATATTTGGTTAGTAATTCTTTAATATCATCGTTTGTTGTTAAGAGTTCTTTTGAAAACCTGATATTTTCTTCATTGTATTTACTTCCTACTTTATGAACCGCAAGTTTATCAATGATTGTTTCTGCAAATATTAACATAATCAGTAATTTTATTGAAGCATAAAGATAATTCATAAAATACAAATATCCCCAGGCAACCACACCAGAGGATATTCTAAATTAAGTTTCAATAACCGAAACTTAACCTGATGCAAAGGTACTCAATAAAAACAAGCGTGGGAGTATAATATCTTTTTATTTTTGATTTTAGCTTTATCTATATTAGGCCCAGAAACTCAAGTCCATCTTTTATTAGAATAATAGAAAATAGGAAAAGTATAAATCCTAAGGTTTTAACAATAATAATGTACGATTTGCTTGATAGAATATTTTTTGACTTTTCAGAAAGAAATGCGATCAGTTAAAAGAGGGCTTAAAGCAATTTTAATACCCTCCTTATGATTGTGTTTTATTGTTTCGGAAATAACAAGAGCTAATAAGGGTCCTGGTGATATTCCTGCAACAAAACCAAATGTAATACCGGTTATTAAATAATCGAGCATTATTTTAATTAAATCTTATTTTATTTATATTTTCTACAGGCAGCCAATCATCCATATTTCCATAATTGCTTTTGTCTATTTTAAATCCTGGTATTTCTATAAACTCAGCAATTTCAATAAGAACCAGGTATCTTTTTCCAGCCCATTTACTATATTGTTTATCACTCAGTTGTAACTTAGCTTGATTATCGGCTACTAATTTTTCCGATTCTGTTTTATCCATTTTTAGTTCTTATAAATTATAGTTTTTATTTCATTTATATATTCAGGTTTAAATCCTACATATTTTTTTATTACAATTCGATCCTTATTAATTAGGTACGAACAAGGAATTCCCGAAACTTGATATTGAATAACTATTTCACTATTGGTGCCCTTAAAATCAGAAACATTTATCCACTCTATTCCATCTTTTTCAGATGCTTTTTTAATAATCTCCATTTTTTTATCCAATGAAAAGCTAACAATTTCCATATGGGGTTTTAATTCTAGGTACTGTTTTGCAAATTCTTTGTTAGCAATTCTGCATGGAGCACAATTTGCAGCCCAGAAATCTAAAAGGATAAAATCCGTTTTTACATCAGACAACTTAAAAGGATTACCGTTTAATGTAACTGCGTCAAAATCAATATATTTTTTACCAACTTCGATAGTTCTTGAATTAAGATAAGTATCTATCAGTTTACCATTTGTGGATTCTTTAAATTGAGGTGTTAGTTGGTTGTAATACATTCGTAAAGTATCTTTTGGCATTTCTGACATTTGCCACTGTAATTTTTCTAGTGCAGCATATGAATTGATATTTTCTTTAATAAAACGCTTATATTCTAAAATATTTATGCTGTCAAGAATTCTAATTTTTTGCCAAATTACCATTTTTTGTTGTTTGTTAACCGAGGCCCTATTTTTATAGAGAATGGCTTCCAGGCTATCTCTCATTAGATCATTATTTTTTATTCTAACAATAAGTTTATTTTCAATTTTTTGTGATTCTGAACCTGAAATTTCACAATATCTAAAATGATTATAATCACCTTTAATATTAATTTTACTATTTTCAACAAAGAATGAGGTAAATTTATACCCATCAATATAGGAAAATACTGTGTTGATATATAATCGTATAGGTTCTGGAACGTTTCCTTTTAACTGAAATTCCCCATTGATAACTAGTGATGAATCGATATTTTCTTCTGAGGCCGGGTTGTATAAGTACAATTTAGTGCTATCCTTAAATCCTTTAACTTTACCTTTGATAATAAACTCATCGTGTATTTGATTACATCCTATAGCTATTAAAAACGATAAATAAGTTAAAACCAAACGTATACTATTTTTCATATTAAATAAGTTGATAAATAATAATTTAAAGATAAGGATATTTTGAAAACGGAATAACTCCTTTAATCAAAGTTTATGTGTGGATAAGATGCTATTTCTAGTGCTTTCTTTTTGTATTGCC
>DAOVYZ010000175.1 GCA_030635365.1 Bacteroidales bacterium | reverse complement strand
GGATCCCATTGGATTATACGTTTAATTGGCATATCTTTCTCGGGGTTTTTGATATTTGGGATGCTTTTCCAACATCTCTCTTTATCAAAATGGTTAAGCCGTAATTTATAACAAAAATGGTTGTCGTAATAAAATATCTTATTCGTAAAATAATCTTTACTTTTAAGCCATTGAGCAGCCTCATGTACTACTTGTTCTCGTATATCACGTTTTACAGGTAAGTTATATATCTGAAATGGCAATTTGATTATGAAATACAGGAATACCAATGTTAACCCATACTGAAAAAACTGGTTAAATCTAAATATACGATAGATTATGTTAAATCCTTTCAAACTAATTACAGCAGCTGCCGGCATTACAGCAGCCATAACTCTTATTAATCCTAATGATCCACCAATACCCTTCCACCAAACAAATGTATGTGCAGCCAGGTACCCAAAGTATGTAAATACAATAAGAACTATTTCGCAATAAAGTTGTTTGTCAGGTTTTTTTGTTTGAATAATCTCAATGATATAAGCAATAATACCTATACCTAGCGCAATTGCTAATGGGATACCATTTATTGATTTTGTTTTATCTAAAAAATGAGTTATGTTGCCGGAACCATAAATATTTTGACCACCGGTATATGGGTTTTGCGTAAAAAACCACCAAAAATCTTCTAATATTATTAATCCCAGGAAACTAAAAAATAAAAACCCGGTTAGTAGAAAAAGAATAGATTTATATTTTTTCTCAATAATAAATGCAAGTGCAAAAAGGGGAAAGAAAATAAAACCCTCGGTTCGGGAAAAAATAATAAATGATATTATAATTGATGAGGCTATATATTTCTTATCAAAAAACAGGTAAATAGAAAATATAAGAATAAGGCTAAATAATATTTCCGTTAACCCGGATATTATTAGTATAAAATAGATTGGAGTGAAACAAATGAAGAAAATTATTAGCCATGAGTTTTTGTATTCAAGTTTTTTAAGTGTTAGATAAGCAAAGAAAGCTGTCATTAACCCTGATACTACATTAAAAAATTGAACACCTTTAAAGCCAAATAAAGAAAAAGGAGAGGATAGTATTGTAAATAATGGTTTTCCCCAGTGATCTAAAAAAAGATGTGGATATTTCCAGGTATATCTTGCAATACGATAATGGCTGTAATTATCGGATCCACCATAAGCTGCTTCAGAGTATACAACAAGGTATCCAAACAAAATAACCAGGGCGGTAAAAAAAAACAGTATAAAATGTTTTTCTTTTAATCGCATTTTGAACTACTTACGTGAAAATAAGTTGTACTTAAAAATACAATAAATTGCCTTAAAGCCATCTTTCCAATTTATTTTTTTCCCTTCATTATACGTTCTTCCAAAATAAGAAATCCCAACTTCATATATTTTAACATTCGGGTATCTTGATATTTTAGCAGTTACCTCAGGTTCAAAACCGAACCTTTTTTCTCTTAATCTAAAGCTTTTAACCATTTCAGTCCGCATTAATTTATAGCAGGTTTCCATATCGGTTAAATTCAGGTTAGAAAACATATTGGAAAGGAAAGTAAGAAACTTATTACCTATTGTATGCCAAAAAAATAGGATTCTATGAGGATTTGATCCCATAAATCGCGAACCATAAACAGCATCGGCATTAGCTTTAAAAACAGGTTGCAATAAATCAATGTATTCATTGGGGTCGTATTCCAGATCAGCGTCTTGTATTATGAGGTATTCTCCCGTAGCATTTGTAATGCCTTTATGTAGAGCAGCACCTTTTCCTTGATTCTTCTCCTGATTTATCAAAAGAATATTCTCTGATGAATGATCCTTGATATATTTTTCAATAATTGTTTGCGTATTATCAGTTGAATAATCATTAACAATAATGATTTCCTTTTCAATATTTTTTAGATTTACGGCAAGTATTTTATCGAGAATCAATTCAATAGTATTTTCTTCGTTGTAAGCAGGTACAATTATAGTTAGTTTTGTTATCATCAGGTCAAGTTGAAAAATCAAGTTAAAAATATTAATATTTTCTTGAACTCTATGTAAAGATTAATGTTTAATTTTCTATAACCTGAAATTTACATTAATATTGTAAATATTGATTTATTAATAAAATTGTTATGTCAAAAGGGAAGGAGTCAAAACCACATATAGGAATTTATGGCCGTCGTAATAATGGAAAAAGTTCTTTAATCAATAAACTGGCAGGACAAGATATTGCTATTGTATCCGATTATGCCGGTACAACAACAGACCCGGTAAAAAAATCATTTGAGATTACAGGTTTTGGCCCGGTTATTTTAATTGATACAGCAGGAATTGACGATACAGGTGAATTAGGCAAAAAAAGAATCGAAAAAACACTAGCTTTAATTAAAACAGTAGACTTAGCTATTTTAGTGATTACAGAAAATACTTTTGGGGATTTTGAAAATATGTTAATTGAAAAGTTTCAGAAAACAGATACCCCCTTTTTTATTGTCCACAACAAATCAGATCTTGTATCCTTAAATGATTCCATAAATAAGAAGATTGCTTCACAAACAGGAACTGCAGTTATAGAGTTTGATACCATTAAAGCTGAGAATCTGGAAAAACTTATCAGGTTAATAAAGACAACAATTCCTGAGTCTGCATATACTACTCCCTCTTTGGTAGGAGACCTATTATCTTATGGAGATATTGTTTTACTAATTACACCAATAGATATTGAAGCTCCGGCCGGAAGAATGATACTTCCTCAAGTGCAGGCTATAAGAGATATTTTGGATAATGATGCAGTTGCTATTGTATTGAAAGAGCGGGAAGTTGATGCTTTTCTGCGTAAAACAAAAATAGCTCCTGCACTGGCTATTACTGATAGTCAGATTTTTACTAAAGCCGATGCCTCAGTACCCGGAAATATTCCATTAACAAGTTTTAGTATTGTATTGGCAAGGTATAAAGGCGATTTTGAAAGTTATGTTAAAGGAACGCCTAAAATTTCCGATTTAAAGGACGGGGATAGGGTGTTATTGTTAGAATCGTGTACTCATCATGTTTCGTGTGATGATATTGGAAGGGTAAAAATACCCCGATGGCTAACAAATTTTACCGGTAAAAAATTAGAATATGATGTTGTTACTGGACTTGATAAGTTACCAAGAGATATAAAAGAATATGCACTTCTGGTACAGTGCGGAGGTTGTGTAATAACTCGCAAACAATTAATAAATAGGCTGAAACCGGCAACCGATGCGGGAGTTCCTGTTACAAATTATGGAATGGCAATTGCATATGTTCAGGGAATTTATGAAAGAGCAATTTCTCCGTTTGTAGGAAATAAACAGTCGTCTGCAGATTATTTATAAAAAGTAGTGATGAGAAAATTTAACAAAGGCCATTAGTTTATCTACTAATGGCTTTTATCATTTTATTAAACGAAAATAGAAAACTATTAACAGGCAATTATCCTTCTTATAACATATAATTTGTAATTAATAAGCTTAAAGTACCCGATAATTGAATTCTTTTTTTAAAATTCACTACTTAATATACCTTAGTGTCAGAAAATGATTACATGCACTTTCCGTAAAGGAATTTTAGGTTCATAAATAGTTAATACTCATAGAGTATTTAGCATGTAGTCATTTTCTTTTTAACCCGCATTAGAATTTCAAATCTTCTTTTAAAATATTGTTAACCAATATATTTCTAATGCAAAGCATTAGAGCGGGCTGAACCCGAAGGGTTAGTATCAATAACTTTGTAATTACTTTGCTATCCTTCATTTGGCTTTGGTTTTTTAATTCTATTGCATAGTTTGGGTTTAACCGGGTTTATTTTTTCTTCTTCTTTTTCTTTTCTTTTTTAATCTCTTCTTCTGTTTTGTAATATCCTTCACGCGAAAGCAAATGATCCAGGTTAGCAATTCCATAAACTACAACAGCCGTTAAAATAGAAGTGTGTTCCTGATATTCAGGAATACTCTTATTGTATAAATCCCTTTCAGTGTGCCATATTTCACCATAGCTAAAATCATAACCTTTTGTATCCTCAGTCCCAAAAGTAATAGTAGGGACACCTTCAACTGCAAAAGGCCCGCTATCAGTACCCCACGGTTTTTTTGGGCGTTCGCGTGGCTCTCTCTTTTTCATTGTAAAAAGAAAATCAGGATTGATACCATTTAAAGGTTCACATACTTTTTCAAAATCGCTCCACATAGCATCCGTTACACTTATACTGGTTGCTACAGTTGGGCCACCATCACGGTTAAACATATTGGATATTTTATTTAATTTGTCCTTATTTCGTTTTACCCAACTTTTTGAACCCAGTAAACCAAATTCTTCACCGGCCCATAAACATACTAAAATAGTACGCTTGGGTTTTCCTCCTGCTTTCATAATTAACCTGGCTGCCTCCATAGCCGGTGTAACTCCCGATCCGTCATCAACACCACCTGTAGCTACATCAAATGCATCAAGATGGCCACCCATAATTACATATTCGTCAGGATATTCAGTACCCGGGATTATTCCAATTACATTATGATACTTAACAGGCCCCATTTTGAAATGATTTCTTATATCAAATTCCAACTCAAACGTACGGCGTTCAATAACCATTTGTTTTATTATTTTATACTGATGTTCATCTAGTTTAATATCAGGTATGGTAGGTAAACTGTCAAAGGTCATTTTTTCAAGATTTTTCTTGTCATAAAGTACACGAATCGGTACCTGGCTCGATTGTATAATACCTAATATACCGGCATTAACCATTTCTTCGTAAAATAAGCCCGGTTCTTCATTGTAAGGAAGTAATTCTTTTTGCTCATCGGATTTTTTGTTTCTCCGGTTTATTCTTCTTATTTCTCTATTCTTTTTACCGATTTCTTCATTTTCGGTTTTTATTTTAGTACGTTTTTCATCAGATCTATTTGTATAATCTATGGGCCATCCGTTGTTTGTTCCTGAAACCAGTACCCATGCGTTCTTTAATTTGCCTTTCATTCTGTCAAATTCCGCTTGAGTTTTAGGTTCTAAAAGAACATGCCCCTTTTGGACACCTTTTGTTCCTGAAGTATATGATGGAGTTGCAAAATGCAAATGCATACCATTATCTGAAAGCATACGTCCAAACCATGGCCCGCGATTAAAACCAACAGGTAATGTTCCCGCTTCATCCATCTCAATTTCCATACCCCATTCTTTAAATTTACTGGCAGCCCATTCAGCAGCATTCTCATATGCGTCAGATCCAATTGGACTGCCACCAAAACGATTACATAGAATATCGAGATGGTTCATTGTTTGGTTATCTTTTTTACCTATTTCAATAATTTTCTGAACCGGGTCTTTTTGCGAAAATGCAGTAATACATAAAGTCGAATTACAAATAAATAATAGCGATAGTAAATATTTCATGCCGGTTAAATTAAAAGATTTATAAACTTTTTATGAATAACTATTAGAATCAGTTTTACCTTTTTGGTTTAATTGTATTAAAATTAACTTCGGAATAAAAAAAATACGGCTGATTATTTGTTTAAGGATGTTTTTAAGAATCCTGAAAAGGGACACAAGTGGATGATAAACAATTGCGAAAAGATAAATATAATAAATTATTTGCTAAGCTATTAGAAATTGCAGAAAATACTGATAAGAGGTTTGTCACTATTTTAATAGAAGGACTTAAGGTTCATTAATATTCAATAGACCTTAATTCTTCTTATATTTTACGCTATAGAAGCTAGAAGAATCTTGGACTTATTGATTTAATACCTTTATGTTTGAAGACATAGTTTAAAGATATTTCATGTGTTCCCATTGAAATACTTCTAAAGTATTTGTTTCCCATATCATAAGAATATCCTATCTTAAAGTCTTTTGTAATATTCATTTCAAGTAATATGTTGAAGCTGTTGTATGTACGGTATGACGCACCGAGACAGAAGTTATTATAGTACACATTGGTATTAATATCTATTTCTAGAAGGTTTCCACTGATAACTTTAATTAATGTACTAGGCTTTAGGGATATTTCTTCATTTAGCTGATATAAAAAGCCTCCTGTTATTAGGTAATGGTTTTTATAAAGGGCATCTAAGCCTTGTTCATTTAGAAAATAATTACTTAAAAATTTGGGAATAGAAAATCCAAGATAATAATTATCATTATACCAATATACTCCAAATCCAAGGTTAGGAATTCTAAACCATTCAGTTTGATCAACAAAATTATCATCATTTATATCATCGAGTTGAAGATCACTGTATTTTGCTTGAAAATTAGTCATTCCACCTAAAATACCCAGGGATAGTTTTCCTTCACGGAAAAATATTCGATAGGAATATACAGCATTAATTTCAAGTCTATTCTCAACGCCGATTTTTTCATTAACAATATAACCACCTATGGAAATACGATTATTGGTTAATGGAGAATGTGCGGAAAATGTTTGTACTTCTGGTGACCCATTTACACCTGCCCATTGTTTCCTAACCACACTGGTAAAAGCAAGGTTTTCTTTACTACCTGCATAGGCAGGATTAAGAATTAATCCGTTAACCATATATTGGGAGTAGGTCGCTATTTGCTGACCATACATGCAATTGCATAATTGTAGTAGTACAATCAGAGAGATTAACTTTTTCATTTTTGATATCTTGTTGTTAGCTTTCTTAATTTCTTTTTTACAATCAATTTATACTTCGATTTCAGTATGTATTGATTGTTGCTTTTTTCTACGTATAAAAGTATCATATGTTTACATAAGACATTGTTAAGCAATCTATTATGATTGTTTAAGTATGTCAAAATTGATCGTTTATCATACATATAAGATGATTCATCCCCTAAATGGGTTAATTCATAAAATTTTAGGAAATTTGATAATTTAACTGGATGGATTATTAAGATGAGTCCCTTTTAGGGTCATTGATCCATCCAGTTTTGACAACTATCTACTTAACAATTATAAAACCATTAAATTGTTTCATTTCAGGGGAAATTTGTATAAAGAAAAAGTATGTTCCGCTTGGAACCTTTTTACCTAAATGTAAACCTCTATTAGCTGTTCCACCCCATACAACAGATGAATTATTATATCCATTTGCTTCATATATTAGTTGTCCGGAACGAGTATATAGTTTTACGTTGTTTTGAGGAAACTCTTCAATACCATTAATAATCCAAAAATCATTAATATTGTCACCGTTAGGGGAGATTCCTTCATTGATGAGCATATAGTTTTCATATGTAACCCTGATATAAATGATTGCAGTATCACATTCCATAGGAGAACCATCATCGCAAACTTCAACTTCTATTATATCACTCCCAATATGAGATGT
>DAOVYZ010000203.1 GCA_030635365.1 Bacteroidales bacterium | reverse complement strand
CTTATAAGTGTTTTCGAGAAGTTATTTATTTGCGATTTATATTCCTTTAAAAGAGAATCTTCAGCGAATTCAAGTTGTTCCAGGTTCAACATTTGAAAATTATTTTTAAATAAATCTTCATTAGTTCTATTAAAATCTAATCCTGTTAATTCAAAAATAACTTCCTGTTTTTCGAATTTTTGTCTTTGATGTGGATAAGTTCTGGAATTCTTTCTTCTGCTTTGTTTTGACTCATTCATTTCTTCATAAGTATATCCATTATACAAGGTCAGAATTATATTTCTCTCATCGGCAGTCATTTTCATGTAACCGGAGTCAGCAACAGTTACTTTTACATTTTCTTTATTATCGCTATGGTCATAAACCATCAAATTTTCTAAAAGATTTGTTTTGTAATTCTTTTTGGCAATTTTAATGCTATAGCCTTCAATTCCATTATAAAATATCCCTTCTTTTATTTGAAGTTCAGGTCGTTGGTTTTTAACATCATAAATAAGTGCTCCGGTTTTAAGGTTTGTATAAGGAATTACATAGTCTGAATAGTAAAAGGCACTAATACTTATTACTATTGTCAGAATTATTAATGGAAACATGAATCTTTGAAGAGAAACACCGGCTGATTTTACAGCTGTTAATTCGAAATTTTCTCCCAGATTCCCAAATGTCATGATTGAAGATAGTAAAATAGCCAATGGGAGTGCCATAGGTACTAACCTGGCAGAAGCATAAATAATTAACTCCGCAATTACTGTCCATTCTAAACCTTTACCTGCCAAATCATCAATGTATTTCCAAAGAAATTGCATTAAGAGGATAAATAAAGAAACGAAGAATGTTGCGACCAATGGCCCAAAAAAGGATTTTAATATAAACTTATGTAATCGTTTCACAACTTGATAGTCTATTATCAGAACGATTACAAAAGTAAATTATTTTTATGACAACAATTTAAGATTTTGGGAAAATTAAAGTCCAAGGGCATGTTTTAATTCAGCTATTTGTGTATCCCAAAGATCAATGGCATCATCTTTTTCATCATCTTCAATAAAATCTGTAATAACAAGAGCAACATCACCGGTTAATTCATCTTTATGAATTTTGAATTCAAAAAAGGTATTTCCTTCATCTTCTATCCATTTAAATCGGACCAATTGATTCTCTTTTTTAGTAACCAACTCAGCTTGTTGTTCAGAGCCATCCCAAATAAATGTATAAATATTCCCTTGTATATTAATATCGTCAGCAAACCATTCCGATAAACCTCCAGGTGTACTTAATCTTGTATATAAAATTTTGGGTGATGAATTTATTGAGTATTCTAATTCGATTTTGTTTTTCATAAATGATAATTATTAGTAATTATTCCCTTCATCGCAATATATAATTTTTTTTTAATAAAATGGATATTCCAATTATAAAAGATAAAATAAAATACTATATTTGCACCCCCAAAACAAGTTCTTATACTAGTAATATTGCATTAATGTGATATTTTAAATAAAGATTAAAATAATGGCGAGGTAGCTCAGGTGGTTAGAGCGCATGATTCATAATCATGAGGTCGGGAGTTCAAGTCTCCCTCTCGCTACAAAAAAAGCAAGCCAGTAAGGTTTTTTACTAAGGACTCAATGTATTTTGTTTACATCATATACAGTAAAAAGAGAGATAGATTCTACGTTGGTTATACTTCAGATATCAGTTTCAGAATTACAAAACACAATGCAGGGGCAACTGTATCAACTCGTTCAGGTATTCCATGGGAACTGGTTTATACAGAGGAATATTTAGCAAAAACTGAAGCAATAAAAAGAGAAAAAGAAATTAAAAATAAAAAAAGCAGGAAATATATCGAATATCTGCTTGCTAAAGATTAGAGTGTCCCGATTTTATATCGGGAAGGCCGGGGAGTTCAAGTCTCCCTCTCGCTACAAGTTAAAGCAAGTCAATTCGATTTGCTTTTTTATACCTGACAAATCTATTTTTTGATACCGTTAGCCTACTCTTTAGTGCATTGGAGTTTGTTTAGTTTTACCATGAAGTTCATATTGGTATAGAGAGTAATCTACTTTTTATTGTTAAAGAATTTTATAATATATCAATTATGGGAATTTTAATATTATGTTAATAAATATATTAAAGATTATTGCACATTTAATATAATATTATTGTGATAAATGGAGGCATTTTCTTATTTTTACGAGATTTGTTTTCTTTGAAAGTCACTGTTAAGTTTCTGGAAATTAGCTAGATAAGAATATTTTTGCTTATAAATAAATAAATAATATTAAATGAAACGAGTTTTAGTAGCAACTGCTGGAGGAGACTGCCCAGGTTTAAATGCAGTTATTCGTGCCATAGTAAAAAGAGCTTCGCATGAGAGTGATTGGGAAATTATAGGAAGCATCCAGGCTTTTAATGGCATATTATGGGAGCCCACCGAAATTAAAATTCTTGATGAAGAAACTGTCTCAGGTATACATTTTCAGGGAGGTACAATAATAGAGACTACCAATAAAGGAGGGCCTTTTGCATGGCCTATAAAAGATAAAAATGGTAAATATACTACGGTTGACAGATCAGAGGAAATGATCCGCAAGTTAATGTATATGGGAGTCGATGCAGTAATAAATATTGGGGGGGATGGTTCACAACAAATTTCTCAGGCACTTTATGAAAAGGGATTAAATATAATAGGAGTACCTAAAACAATTGATAATGATTTATCGGCAACAGACACAACTTTTGGTTACCAGACAGCTGTTCAGATTGCAACGGATGCTGTTGATAAATTGGTAACCACGGCTGCTAGTCATAACAGAGTGTTTATTCTTGAAGCTATGGGAAGAGATGCCGGATGGATAGCTTTAAATGCAGCGGTAGCCGGAGGAGCAGAAATTTGCCTTATTCCTGAAATACCTTACGATATTGATAAAGTTCTGGAAAAAATAAATGAACGTTTTGTTAGGGATAGAGGCTTCACTATTATTGTAATAGCAGAAGGGGCTAAAGCAATAGGTAAAGATTCATCAAAAGAAAAAAACGACGAAGTAGGTTATGCAAATGTTAAATTATCAGGTGCTGCATCAAGACTGGTTGAGGAATTAAAGCAGGCTGGTATTAAGCATGATATGCGTAAAGCAGTATTGGGTCATATCCAAAGAGGAGGAGTCCCGATTGCTTATGACCGTGTATTGGCAACACAATTTGGAGTTAAGGCTTTTGAATTAGTTCTTGAAGGAAAATTCGGAGAAATGGTGTCGTACAGGCATCCTAATATTATATCTGTTCCTTTTAAAGATGCAATTAGTAAACCTCACTTTGTAACAAAAGACTCTGATTTAATGAAGAGTGCAAGAGGTGTAGGGATTAGTTTTGGAGATTAACAAAACGTTTGCAATAATTAGTATAATTATCTCGTAAAAAAAAGATAGTTTTATCTTTTCTTTAAACTTGATTTGCGAATAATTAAATCAGTATTTAATATCTTGGTAATAGGGTCATTCTTCATTACTTTGGATTCGTTTAAGCAATAATCTTGCTGCTTGTTGCCCCATTTCAAACCCTTTTTGGTCAACAGTTGTGAGTTCGGGGTCTGCTATATATGATATAAATGAACTTGTTACTCATAGAATACTCAGACCCAAAAAGGACGGGGTTGAAGTTTTTTATATCAACGATGATTTATTGAGAATCCTTGAGGGGTAATGTTAACAAAGCCTAACAGTTCAAACTACATGCGGGGTTTTTGTGGTTCGCTGACAAAATATTATCTTAGTAAAGTTGTCCAATGGGGGACAATGAAACAAGGTGGAACTATACTCACGAGCAACGCGAGTAAACCCGCACGATAGCTTAACTGCGGACAATTGCTTTTTTTCATCTGACTGAAAATGTTTTTTTCAGGAAACGTTTTTAGAGAAAATTTGGCAAATTAAAAAGTGAAAATAAAATATTACAAATAACAAACGTTTGAAAAAACATTACTCAGAATTATTAATTAATAGTTAAAACAATGAAACATATATATTTATCTTTATTTCTACTGATGTTGGGCAGTATGATACAGGCACAACATTCTATCATCCCAATGCCTGTCAAATACGTCCCTACCGAAGAGACTTTTCTTTTAGAAAATCATGTTGATCTTGACATTCAGACTGATGACAAGCAAGTGAAGCAGCACGTTCAATTGTTTGCTGAATTTTTGACAAGAACCGGTATTGAAGTTGATTATCAAAAATCAGAAAAATCTGATAAGGCCATCTCTGTTCATCTTAATCAAAGCCCTCGACCCGAATTGGGTGAGGAAGGTTATACACTGGAAGTAAATAGGAACATTATAAAGGTAACCGCCAATAATGCGGCCGGAGTTTTTTATAGTTTTCAAACCTTACGCCAGTTGTTACCCCCTGGATTTGAGCTTAGAGACAAATTAGAAAATGGTGCCATTTCAATATCCGGTTGTAAGATACTTGATTATCCTCGTTTTAGTTGGCGAGGGCTTATGTTGGATGTAAGCCGGCATTTTTTTACTGTAGATGAAGTGAAAGCTTATATTGATAAAATGGCACAATATAAATTCAATGTATTTCATTGGCACCTCACAGACGACGAAGGTTGGAGAATTGAAATTAAGTCGTTACCAAAATTGACAGAGGTTGGCGCATGGAGAGTAGAGAGATATGGACGTTTTGGGGAAAACAGAATATATCCGCAGCCAGAAGAAAAAGCTACCTATGGAGGATATTATACACAAGAAGAAATAAAGGATATAATCAGGTATGCAGCAAACAGGAACGTCACTATTGTTCCCGAAATAGATTTTCCCGGGCATAGCATGGCAGCCTTGGCTGCTTATCCTGAATTATCCACCCAAAAGGAACCCAAATTTGTTAATCCGGGTAGTAAGTTTGCTGAGTGGTACGGCAATGGAAAATTCAAAATGCTTATTGAAAACACATTAAACCCTGCCGATAAAAATGTATACGATTTTGTAGATAAAGTCTTCACAGAAATTGCTGAGCTTTTTCCAGGGCAATATATCCATATGGGTGGAGACGAATGCTATCATGGTTATTGGGAAAATGATGAGATTGTACAAGAGTTTATGAAAAAGAATAATATCGCTAACAGCCATGAGTTACAGAGCTATTTTGTTAAAAAGGTAGAAAAGATTATTTCTGGCAAGGGTAAAAAAATGATCGGATGGGACGAAATATTACAGGGTGGATTAGCAGAAGGAGCTGCAGTAATGAGCTGGCAGGGTATGAAAGGAGGTATTGAAGCAACTCAAATGGGTCATGATGTGGTTATGTCACCTACAACCTATGCTTACCTGGATTATACCCAGGGAGATCATAGTGTTGAAAACCCGATTTATAATGATTTGAGTCTTGAAAAATCTTACAAATTTGAACCCGTACCAATTGAAGTAGATTCAAAATATATTTTAGGCGGACAGGGAAATCTCTGGACTGAAGCTATACCCAATTTACCATTTGCATTTTATATGACCTACCCAAGAGCTTTTGCCTTGTCTGAAACTCTTTGGAGTCCGAAAGAAAACAAAAAATGGGATGATTTTATTGCTCGTACGGAAATACATTTCATGCGATTTGACGAAACAAAGACAAATATTTGCAAGGCAGTTTTTGATCCTAGCGTTAAAGTGTACGAGGAATCAGGCAAATTGATGTGTGAGTTGAGAAATGTTGTGCCTGAGACTATTATCTATTATACCATAAATAATACTTATCCTGTGCAGTTTGGGGAAAAATATTCTGAACCTTTTGAAATTCCTGCCGGAGACCTTAACCTAAGAACCCAAACTTTCAGGAATAATAAACCTCTTGGCAGGGAATTGTTAATTCATCGCTCTGAATTGGAAAAAAGAGCAATTAAATAAAATATTTTAAATCGTCACAAGACGTATTCATGTTATATTTTTATAACAACAACCTGGCTACAATATTATATCAAGCACATTAAAACGATGCTTAGTGTTTGCTATACGCTAATTTCATTAAATAGAACATTAAAAACCTCTTATCCATTTATTAGATAAGAGGCCTCTTGTTTAATATATTATATAGTTTGGGTCAAAAATATACCCGATACATTACATTTGGAAAAAAACCAAACATCGACATGTGCCCAATTGACTTGTCGAAGTGTTTTCTACTGTGTAATGACTTTTCGGACACCCTCTTATAACTAATGCAAGTATAAATAGAGCTATTAAAATTTCTTTTTTCATAAATAAGTTTTACCTATCGGTACGTTTACATCAGTGCCCGCACCAACTATGTTGACTCTTACAGTTTGTGTAAGGTTTTGACTGAAAGCCAATGGCAAATTATGGAAAAAAATGGCTATGATATAAATAAATGTTGATTTTAGTGTAAGTTTTGTGTTCTTGCCTGCTGGCAACTACAGTGTACCCACAAGTTTTGTTGTGGACATAATGAAGTAGATAAACGAAATGATAATGACTGAAAGTCAAGCAATAATGATTTACAAATCGTGGAATATACTTCGAAAATATAAAATCATTAATCCTTGTTCGATATT
>DAOVYZ010000346.1 GCA_030635365.1 Bacteroidales bacterium | reverse complement strand
TTCTGCCTGTATTCATATGGCAAAACTGACATCAATTTTGTAAAGTTTGATTTCAAATCGAAAAATATTTCAAAGAACGCTTTTATTTATTTTATATGGCTTCTGCCATTTTTATAGTAACTTTAACCGGACACTAGTGATAAAATATTACTTCTCAGTTGCATGTTTCTTGTTACTCGTTAACCAACTTTCTTCAACATACCTGATGAAATTATTAATTTTTCTTCCAAGAATATCGCAACTTAGAAACCATCGAAAATTAAAAATAGAACTCCTAAATTAATATAAAGATTTTATTTTGCATAATTAATCGCTCTTGTCTCCCTAATAACAGTAATTTTAATTTGTCCTGGATATGTCATCTCATTCTGTATTTTTTGAGAAATCTCAAAAGAAATTTTTTCTGCGTCTTCGTCACTCACTTTTTCACTACCCACTATAACCCTCAGCTCCCTACCAGCCTGGATAGCATACGTTTTCATTACACCCGGGTGCGCTAATGCCAATTCTTCAAGATCTTTTAATCGTTTAATATAAGACTCTACAATCTCCCTTCTTGCTCCCGGACGCGCTCCTGATATAGCATCGCATACTTGTACAATAGGAGATATAAGAGAAGTCATTTCTACTTCGTCATGGTGAGCCCCAATGGCATTGCAAACTTCAGGTTTTTCCTTAAATTTTTCAGCAATTTTCATACCTAGAACTGCATGTGGCAATTCCGGTTCATCATCAGGAACTTTTCCAATATCATGCAATAAACCAGCTCGTTTAGCTAATTTTGGATTTAACCCCAGTTCCGAAGCCATAATTGCAGAAAGATTAGCTACTTCGCGGGAGTGCTGCAATAAATTTTGACCATAAGATGACCTATACTTCATTTTACCTATCAATCGGATAATCTCAGGATGTAATCCATGAATTCCAAGGTCAATTGTTGTTCTTTTACCTACTTCTATTATTTCCTCTTCAATTTGTTTTTGGGTCTTTTGAACTATCTCCTCAATTCTTGCGGGATGGATCCTTCCATCAGTAACCAATTGGTGCAAAGCCAATCGAGCAATTTCTCTACGAACAGGGTCAAAAGCTGAAAGAATAATTGCTTCCGGAGTATCATCAACAATAATCTCAACTCCGGTAGCAGCTTCTAAAGCCCTAATATTCCTTCCTTCGCGACCAATAATCCTTCCTTTAATTTCATCATTATCAATATTGAATACAGTAACGGAATTTTCAACTGCAGATTCAGTAGCTACTCTCTGAACTGTCTGAACAACTATTCGTTTCGCCTCTTTGTTAGCAGTCATTTTTGCCTCTTCCATAATTTCATTGATCTGCGACATAGCATCCGTCTTTGCTTCTGCTCTTAGCGACTCTATTAACTGATCCTTTGCCTCATCCGCTGATAATCCAGAAATTGCCTCAAGCTGTTCTACTTGTTGTTTATGCATTTTATCCAGGTCCTCACCTCTCTTTTCTACTAACTCCATTTGTACTTGAAGATTCTCTCTAATTACTTCTATTTCTTTAGATTTTCTTTGTGTTTCCTCAAACTTCTGAGAAAGAGCTAATTCTTTTTGCTTAAATTTATTTTCGGAAGCAACCAACTTATGCGAACGTTCATTAATTTCTCTTTCATGTTCGCTTTTTAATTGTAAGAATCTCTCTTTAGCCTGTAATATTTTATCTTTTCGAATAACTTCAGCTTCAGTTTCAGCTTCCTTAACAATCTTTTGGCTTTTTGATTTTAAGGCTTTATCCCATATAAAATATGAAATAATGGCTCCAATAACAAGTGCTACAGAAGCAGATATAATGCCAATAACAAAAACCGAGATTGATCCTATTATTATTGATATAATCATTTTTGTATTTATTTAAGTTTATAATATATAAAAACCCGCATTATTTTCTCCAATTCTCTAAAAACCCCAAATTAACATGGGTGGAGCTGCTATTAAATTTCGGCCATCCCCTGACTCATATGAGTGTCCGATAAATCGGAATGGGGCCCCGCCCTTAATCAAATAAGCTTTACTCCAATTGGTAAAGTGTTGAGTTTCACAGACATTAAAGAAATAATACGGGCAAAATCTTAATTATATTTTAAAGAACGTTTATTACTCTCTTTTTAAGAATTCATCTAATTCACTATTTAACTCTTTCAAATCCTCTAAAACAGGTGAAGCTTCAATATTAGAATCGCATTCAATTACTTTTATTACATATTGCAAGGCTGCCATTGCTAAAAAATCTTGTGTATCTTTATCAGTATATCTTTGTTTATATTGCAATACTTTCTCATTAATCATTTTCGCCGCCTTACGTATCTTCTCCTCGTCTTTTCTATCTATTTTAAGTGGATAATATCTTTCTGCAACATTAACCCTTATTGATAATTTATCTTCCATTATCTATTCTACTTCTATCTGTTTAAAAGAGCAATACATTTATCGATCTCCCGCACAATCCTATTAATCTTTATTTTAGCATCATGTTTATCTTCGGCTGATGCTAAAAAACTTTTTGCTAATTTTAGTTTATTATATTTATTTTTTAAAAAATCTAATTCTGCCTCTTTGTTTTTCAGTTGTATCTTCAATTCTTCTGTCTGCTTTTTCAAGCCAACATTCACACTTTTTAAATTATTATACAAAGATAATAACTTTTTAACCTTTTCTTTTAATACTCCAACAATATCTTTCTGTTCAACATCCATTTTAAAACAAATAAAAAATTAATTTAGGTTATAATGTTTCAAAAATATTAATTCCATTTTTTATTAGAAAACAAATTTAATACTAGTTTTGTTGTTTCAAAACAATAACATTAATTAACCTGTATAAATTTATATAAAATAATGCAATATAAAAAGCTAAGTTTATTTTTTTACCTCTTAATAAGCACCCATTTTCTTTATAGTCAAACAAAAATTCAGGATGTTAATTTTTATTCACCTGTAGATTTTCCAATTTATTTATCCGGAAATTTCGGTGAAATAAGATCTACGCACTTTCACTCTGGGATAGATATTAAAACTCAAGGTGTAATCGGAAAAAATATTTATGCTGTTGAGGAAGGTTATATATCGCGTATAAAGATTTCAGCAAACAGTTATGGGAAAACTATTTATGTTAGTCATCCTAATGGACATACAACAGTTTATGGGCATCTTAATAGTTTTAATAATAAAATAGAAAAGTTAGTTAAAAAAATTCAGTACTCAGCCAATGAATTTGAAATTAATCATTTTCCTCAGGAAGGAGAATTGCCTGTAAAAAAAGGGCAA
Source organism: Bacteroidales bacterium (assembly GCA_030635365.1). Lineage (GTDB taxonomy): Bacteria > Bacteroidota > Bacteroidia > Bacteroidales > UBA12077 > UBA12077. The sequence goes on along the minus strand of DAOVYZ010000346.1, from coordinate 1,217 downwards.
TTAATAGGTTTATCTGGAAATACCGGAAGCTCAAATGGGCCTCATTTACATTTTGAAGTTCGATTAACTAAAGGTCAAATTCCTGTAAATCCGTTACTTTTTGACTTTAATATTGAAGATAAAATCGCACCCGTACTCTATAGTTTATTCATATACCCTTTAAATGCAAATAGTGAAGTAAATAATCAAAAGTATCCCCTTATGTTCGACTTAAAAAAAGGAAATGAGGGTTATATTTTTTCGGACACAAATAAAATATATTTATCTGGGGAAATAGGTTTTGGTATTGAAATGAACGATTTCTTGAATAACTCCCGAAATAAATGTGGAATTTATACTTTATCATTAATTATTAATGATAAAGTAATATTTAATTACTCTATTGATAAGTTCTCATTTTATGAATCAGGATATGTAAAAAGTCATATTGACTTCTCAGAAAAAAGTAAATCAAAAAGAACTATTCAAAAAACATTCATTAGTCCTAATAACAAATTAAGCATATACAAATCACTCACAAATAGAGGGGTATTTAATTTTGAAATAGACTCTACTTATGCTATAAAGCTCATAGCATCTGATGTACATGGAAATACGTCTGAGCTTTCTTTCAATATATATGGCCAAGTTCCAGAATTGTCAGAATTAAATATAAATAAACAAACTTATGGTATATTTATGGATTGGGATAGTGAAAATATATTTGAAGATGAAGAAATAAAAATCAAGATTCCTAAAAGAACTTTATATGACACTTTGTATTTTAAATATTCCAAAAGCAATCAGGAAAGTAATTTATTTTCAAATATCCACCATATACATAATAGATTTACTCCTGTTCACAAAAATTATTCTATTTCGCTAAAAACTATAAATTTACCTGAAAATTTAAAAGAAAAAGCTTTTATAGTCCAGTTAATAGATGATAATAAAATAAATTCCATAGGGGGCAAAGTAATAAATGGCTATATTGTATCTGAAACAAATAGCTTTGGAGATTATGCTGTTATGATTGATACAATCTCACCAACTATAAAACCTGTTATTAAAAAAGAAAAACTAGTAAATGGAAAGATTGCATTCAAAATTACAGATCAATTAACAGGAATTAAGTCCTATAATGGGTACATTGATAATTCCTGGGCTCTATTTGAATATGATTTAAAGAATGACTTATTGTTCTATATTATGGATGAAGAAAAAATAGAGCGTAATAA
>DAOVYZ010000387.1 GCA_030635365.1 Bacteroidales bacterium | reverse complement strand
TGGCTGCTCTCAACAAACCGGAAGCCTTTTCCCAATCCTATCTCTTTATATTCCTTGAATTTCCCGGGAGTTACATATTCTTTAACTGGCATATGATCTATTGTAGGTACAAGGTACTGCCCTATTGTCATTACTTTACACCCTGTTTTTAATAAATCATCCATTGCATTTAAAATTTCTTCTTCAGTCTCACCCAAACCAAGCATTATGCCTGATTTTGCTATTAACCCAGATTCTGAAATATATTTCAATACTTTCAAACTCCTTTCATACTTAGCCTTAGTCCTGATTTGCGGTGTTAACCTTTCTACTGTTTCCAAATTATGAGATATTACTTCGGGCTTTGCATTAATAACTTTCTGTATATTCTCACGAATACCATCGAAGTCAGGGATCAAAGCTTCAATGGTGGTTTCAGGATTTGTTTCTTTAATTTTCCGAATCGTTTTAGCCCAAAATTCAGCTCCTCCATCTTCCAGATCATCTCTATCTACCGATGTAATAACACAATGTTTGACATTCATTAATTTAACCGATTCTGCAATTCTGTTCGGTTCATCCCAATCAACCGGGAGAGGTTTCCCTGTTTTTACACCACAAAATTTGCACGACCGAGTACAAATTTCTCCTAAAATCATAAAAGTTGCTGTTCCTCGATTCCAGCAATCACCAATATTTGGGCAATTGCCACTTGTGCATATAGTATGTAAATTATATTTCTTTACGGTGTTTTTTACCTTTGAATAAGACTCTCCCTTTGGCATTTGCATTTTCATCCAGCGAGGTAAACGCCCGGTATTACTTTTTTCTGATTCCATAATCCCCTCCAAAAAATCAATATATTACCCGCAAAATTATATTATTCTAAATTAAAACTATTGAATTTTTAAATAATTAAGCAAATATCTTTAACTAAACTGTGATAATAAGACTAATACAATTTTGATATATTAGAGGTTACCTAAAACCTGTTTATATGAAAAGAATTATAGAAAAGGAGATGTGTGAAAAGTAAAATAAATTGGAGAAGCAACTCAATATGCCTGTCGGACAAACAGGCAAAACCAAGTGCAAGGCCGCCACTGTAATCCATTTCAATATTGTAAATATACCCTATTTTATTATTGTAGTTGTGTCAAGATTATATTTAAAGTCAAATTTCTATACTAAATTTAAAACAGCCTACTTTTTAATGTTAATCATAATTGCTTATTTTTGTACTGCTTCCGAATATCCGGAAAATTTATTTCGTTTTCATTCGTTTTGGGCTGTTGTAAAGTTGGGTTCAATTTTATATTTGTTTTTGTTCTCTTAGTTATACGGCGAAGCCAGAGACATTCGCCGAGCTGCTTCGAGCTACAAACTTCGCTTAGCGGGGTTTCTTTTCTTATTTAATTTGTCGCTATATGCAGCCAACCATCAATAAGATTATATGTTTTAAAAGAATTTTCCTTACCTATTATTTCTTCTTTATCGAACTTTGTTACCTGTATATCTTTGGATTTATCATTATCTAAATCTTTAAAACCATATAAAAGAGTATTATCATTATAAATTAGCTCAGGTGTATTGGTCCCTGATAAATTAATAATGCTTAATAGTCCTGGCTGACTAGCATATACATATCCAAAACAAAATAGTAGTTTGTCATTATTTGATGCATTACTAATTATGATATATTTTGAATCAACTTGACTGTCTTCTTTTAAATATTCTTCAAATTGTAATTCAAAATCACTTATATTAATCCATCCATGACCATTAAAATATTCATATTCTTTTGTTTGATTTATTATTCGTATTCTATGAAAATCACCTGGATCATTCCAGTCTTTTATCTTCTCAATTATAATTTCATCTTCTAAACCATCATTATCAATATCGAGTAAATACGAATCAATTATTTCAAAATCAAACATCAAGTCTAACTCTTCTTTAGTTTCTTGAACTGAAACTAACTTCGTTCCGATTAATTCTCCAATAACTTTATTCTCATTAATCTTTTCCTGAGTATCATTACTATTAGTTTGCTTACTATTATTACATTGTATAGTTAATAAAGATATTAGCAATAATAAAAATACATTTTTCATGGTATAAACTATTAGTTAGTTGATTTAATTACTATTTGAATAGGAGTCAGTTTTTTATTTCCTTTAGCTGTAATAGTCGCTCCTTTCAAACTACCTACATTATAAGTTTTATTACTTTGCCCTGTATATTTATAGAATTTAACACCAGTCTTAGATGTCCAAGAATAATTCATTCCATTCTTTGACCATCTTTTATTAAATCCAGTATCCATACCTACAGGAGCTTTACCTTGCCAATATCCGCTATCAACTTCATCTTCTGGTACAGCAAGTGCAATATGACCAGATTCTCCATCTGCTTCTTTTTTACCTGCAATTATTATCTCCCCCTCATTAGCTTCGTCCTGTACATCTTCAAGGTCAACTGTTTCAAAATCATCAGAGCTTTCCATTTCATCGACCATTTCATTTGCTAATTTACCTGAAAAAACATCATTTTCAGTAATTTCTTCAAATGCCTCAGTAACCCCTCTATTACATTGTTTTGATGTTTCACCATACTCATCTGTTATCGTTTGTACAGCATTTTCAGCAGCTTGTGTTACTTCAGCCGCAGCAATTGAATCAAGGCCAAACGGATCAGAAAAACGCATTGGGTTGTTATATACATACGCATATCCTGTCCACTCATAATGTTTTTCAATCATAGGGTCAATTTGTATAAAATGCGGAACTACAGGATCATATTCCCGCCAACCATAACTGTAAAGGTTAAGCTGAACTCCGTTGAGCATATCATCCTGTAGCTCCTTACCATTATATTTCAGCTTAATATCTACTCCACGGTTTCTTGTCATGTCTATACCCAAACTCATTCCAAATGGATAATAGTGGTTTTCCTGCAATACTTCTGTATCTGCCAAAACCCCGTCATTGTTACCGTCTGCAAAAACAGTGCGTGTATTTCCCAAATGGTCTTTTAAGAAGTATTCGTACTGGTATGTTCCGGCTGTAGGTTCTGTAATTCGCCCTTCGCCTATCAGGATATAGTCTAAATTTCCATCTTTGTAAACAAAGTTGCCAATATAATCGGTATAACTTATTACCCCGCTTTGCACAAGCTCCTTGCTTACTTTTACACCTGTTGCACTATAAATGTACCTTACCGTATCGTTGCCGCCAACAATTTCTTCAGGAAGATTCAGGTAATTGTATGCAAAAGCAAAACCTTTGTTGTCGTCAATATCCATGTTGCCGTTAGCATCATAACGGTATTCGGTGGCATAATCAACCATATCTACAAAGCCCAACACAAGGTCGCCACTATCGAAAGTTTTCTTTAGCCGGTTTCCGTCATAAGTCATTGTAAGGTTATCAATAAATCCTGCTGCTGTATTATGCCGCCCAAGTGTTTTAATGTTGCCATTTTCATCATAAGTAATATTCTCAACAGTGTATTTATTTACATCTGTATTAAATGCTGCCCCTGCTGCAAATTTCGCCCTTTCCAAACGGTTTATTTCGTCATAACCATATCCGTAAGCTTTCACTCCAAACTCAGGGGTATTCCACTTAATGGCTGCAATATTTCCGTTGTGCTGCTCGTCACCTGTATTGTTAACCGTTGGCAGGGTAGTATTGTACAACAATTCCATTGCGAACATGTCTTTAGGCTGCCCTGTTTCCTGTAAGTTATCGGGGTTATTTATTTTGGTAGTCCACCCCCTGATATTATAGCTATAATCAATCTCTTGTAAGAAACTACCATCCGCATTTTCATTGAGTTTCTTCTTAACCAATTGCCCGAGCTCGTTGTACTCGTATGAAGCCATCAGCACTTCAGGGTTTGTGCCCACCTGGTGGTAAACTTCTTTTAACCTGAGTGCATGCCCGTATATATAACGCTGTTGTATCACTGTTGGAGTAGTTGCATCCGCATCCTTATAATGTATTTGTTTTGACTTTAACACATTACCAAGATAATCAAATTTATTCAAAATTAAATCATCGCCACCCAGGTAATTTTCAGCATATGTACGGGCAACCCTGTACTTATCGTCGTAAAATATTGCTGCTTTCAGG
>DAOVYZ010000200.1 GCA_030635365.1 Bacteroidales bacterium | reverse complement strand
GATGAACCTGCAATGGGTAAGGTATTAAGAATTGAAGAGGGCCCGACTTTTGAAGTGACAGGTGTTATTAAAGATTTGCCTACACAATCTCATTTAAAAATTGATATTTTAGGGTCATTAAGTACGTTCAGGCAGTTTAATAGAAATGGGCAACTTCCACAAACCTGGATTTGGAATCCTTGTTGGACCTATGTTTTGTTAAAAGAAGGTGTAGATCCGGATTTACTGGACAAGAAATTCCCTGAATTTTATCAAAATCATTATACCGACCTTCAGGATGCAGATGTTACATTGTATTTGCAATCGTTAAATGATATACACCTTAAGTCGCATCATGTATATGAAATGCGTCCAAATAGCAATATTGTTTATGTTTATATTTTGTCAATAGTTGCAGCTATAATTTTGGTTTTAGCATGTATTAACTTTATGAATTTAGCAACAGCTAGTTCTGCCGGAAGGGCTAAAGAAATTGGAATTAAAAAAGTTTTTGGAAGTTCTCGTAAAATTCTGATTTTTCAATTTTTAGGAGAAGCAATTGTCCAAAGCTTTTCGGCTATGTTAATAGCAATAATAATTGTAGAACTTTTACTACCGGGTTATAATAATTTTACAGGGAAAAATATAACACCATCATTTTTGATAGAGTTAAAAATACTGGGATTTATTCTTTCTGTGGCTTTTGTAGTAGGTTTATTATCCGGAGCATATCCTGCATTTGTTCTTTCTTCATTTAAGCCATTAAAGGTATTAAAGGGGGTATTAAAGAGCGGGGCTAAATCAGGAATGGCAAGGAAGGTATTAGTAATAGTTCAGTTTTCAATTTCAATTAGTCTTATCATTGGGAGTCTTATTGTATTTGCACAACTAAAATTTTTGAGAAACGCAGAACTTGGGTTTAAAAAGGACCAAATTATTAATATACAAAGAGTAGGTCCTTTATTCCGAAACTATGAAGCATTCAGGCAACAATTATTAAGTCATAAAGATATTGAGTATGTAACAGGTGCTGAGGATTATTTAGGTATAAATCATAATACGCGCGATTATGAGATAGAAGGTTTAACACCTGGTCAAAGATTTTATATTCCTGCATTTTTAGTTGATTGGGATTTTGTTGAAACATTTGATATTAAGGTATTAGCCGGGCGAGCTTTCTCAAGGGATTTCCCTAGTGATACTATTAATGCTGTAATGATAAATGAAACAATGGCTAAAGATTTAGGATGGACTAACGAAGAAGCAATAGGCAAAAGAATAAGCTCTCGTGATGGAGATGAGAGCGTTATTGGGGTATATAAAGATTTCAACGCAATGTCATTGCACCGCCCTGTAAATAAATTTATTCTTGATATGTTTAGAAGGCCCGAAATTTTTGCCCAAGTAATTTCCATAAGATACAGTTCAAGGAATGCTACAGAAGTTCTTGACCATATCAAAAAAGTATGGAATGAATTTGTTCCAACCAGGCCATTTGATTATCAATTTTTCGACCAACAACTTGATGATTTATATGGCGATGAATTAAAATTTGGACGATTTTCAGTAATGTTAACAATTCTGGCAATGATAATTGCTAGCATGGGATTAGTGGGACTGACATCATTTCTTGCCGAACAACGTACTAAAGAAATTGGTATAAGGCGGGCTTTAGGTTCTTCATCGGGATCAATAATTAAATTAATGGCAAAAGAATTTATGATATTGCTTTTAATAGCAAATATTATTTCGTGGCCAATAACATATTACTTTACAACAAATTGGTTAGAGAGCTATTCCAGGCATATTTCTACTAATTGGTGGATCTATATTTTATCCGGGCTTATTACTTTATTTATAGCTTTGTCTATTATTGCAATAAGGGCATATAGGACTGCTATGCTTAACCCTGCTCAAACATTAAGATATGAGTAAATATAAGTGAGATAAATATATTTTAACAGAATATCAATATATTGCCTGTTACCCTTAGATTTGTGGTAACAGGCATTTTTAATTGATTTCAAAATGCTTTAAAGTATTTTAAATAAGGAAATCCTGATTAAACTTTGTATTTTGAAAACTAATTTATTTTTTAGCAATATTTGCAAACTATCTTGTTTTATAAAATAATACTTTTATTAGTTATCTATAAAAATACTAAAGCATGAATCAAAGTAGTAAGCACCAGAAAGAGTATATTCGAAGGATAAATAACGTAATTGATTATATAGATTCTAATTTGGATGAATTTTTATGTCTAAATAAAATAGCCGAAGTTGCAAACTTTTCACCATACCATTTTCATAGGATTTTTACAACATTCACAGGGGAAACTTTAAATAATTTTGTTAAACGTTTACGGGTTGAAAAAGCAGCACGATTATTAATAATAGATATCGAAAAGCCGATAAGCGAAATAGCATACTATTGTGGATACAATAATACATCTGTATTTTGCCGGGCATTCAAAGGGCATTTTAAAATGAATGCCATGGATTACCGAAATAAGTATAGCAAGAATGGTAAATACAAAAGCAAAAATGGGAAATTAAATGTTCCAGCCGGGAAGTTTGCAGTTGGGCACTTTGAAATTGATGTAACTGAGTTTGAACAGGCATGGAATGCAATGTGCTTATGGGTTTCTGAAAGTGGTTATCAACCCTCGGATGATAATCCTTATGAATTATATCATCAGAATCCGGAACATCATCCTGAAAAGAAATTTGTTCTGGATATTTGTATTCCTGTGAAACCTTTGTAGTTATTTAAACCAAAAAGAACTAGTAATAATTATTGCTGGTTCTTTAATTGAAAATAGATTTAATAGGTATTCAGGTTTAGTTGGTAAGATGCTTTAGTTATGTATGGATTACCCATTATTGATTTTGTATGAGCATGTATTACAATAGTTCGTTTTTCTTCTATTCTGGCAGGAGCATAAAATTCAATTTCTCCAACTCCAGGCTTTGATACTCTTACCCTGGTGACTTGCTTATTTCCTACTTTATCCATAAATTCTTGATAGAAATCAACATTTTTAGAATTGTTCGACAATTGACAACATAAAACAAATTTATTTTTGGATTTTATTAAGTCTTTTGTCTTAAAAATAATTTTTGGATAGTTAGTTATTAATTCCCCATTTTTGTTATATTCTTTGAGCCCTGTGAAAGGGTTCCCATTTTTATAAGGAATCTCAGCCTGCAATTTCCCATTTTCATAATAAACCTTCCTGATTCCTTCCATTTTACCGTTAACATATGGAGTTACTCTGTATGGTTGGCCATTTTTGTAATACCAAATTGTTTCACCTTCTTTAATATTATCAACATAATTTACCAATGTATGCAATTCTCCTGTTGCATAATATTTTTTTGCAGGGCCGTTTTTCTTTTTGTTTTTAATAGTTATTTCAGATTTTAATGCCCCGCTCTTTTCATAATAGCTTTTATGTATAACAGGCTTATTTATGCCTTCTGTTGGATTGTCTGCTTTCTTTTGTATATAATGGCATGAAGAAAAACTAATAAATAGTAGTAAAAATATAATTTGATTTGTTTTCATTGCTAAATGTTTATGAAACAAAGATAGAATATTAATTATGTTTAAGAAAAAAAGTGCTGTGCTATAATTTAGTGAAAAGAGTTATAGAAATAGAAGGTTCTAATAGAGCGTTTTTTAATTAGTATTACATACAATGGTTCGTTAAACTTTGCCAAAGTTGAAATTCAATAAGACTTAACAGTCTGATTAAATGTTATATAACAAAATTATACAAACTTTGGCAAAGGTTTTATCTACAGGTAATTATAAAAAAGTAACGAACTGTTGACATAAGGGTTTCATTATTTCTTGAACATATCTTAGTCATTATAATATTTTGTGGCAAACATTAAAAATAATAGTTCAAGAATACTGATAACTCAAACATAACAAAAAAAAGTAGGGTTTATTGCAATTTCATTGTATTAATAATATTAATTAGTTAGTAAAAATTATCTACGATTTATGCAAATTTTTTTTATTATATGATATTTTGTTATATGTTGTTACTTTTTATAAGTAATTTATATGTTGTTGTTTAATTATTATAAAGGATATGAGAAATTTAGCTATTATATTGGCCTTATTACTTACAGGATGTGTTTCAGGAAAACAACAAAGTACTTTAAATAAGAATGAGGCTGATGTGATTAATATTGTAGTAACTTCTTCTGAGAATAATAGAATTTCTTTTCAAATAAATAATAACTCTGATTCAATAATATCTATTCATAATCCTAAAAATTTGCATATTGAGAGGTTTGAATCTGATTCTTGGAGAAAAGTAAGGATACTTATGGCTCCTTGTGGAGCACCTATAGCCAGGCCTGATGAAAATATCCAGATTCCTGGATTTAAAAATTATACAATATACTGGGATGGAAAAGAAAGTTGGTGTGGAGAACGGACTAAAGAGGGTATTAAGGAGACTGTAAAAAAGAATGCAAAAGAAGGAAAATATAGATTAAGAGTTCTATACGGTATTAATAAGAAAAAGAAAGAAATATTTTATAAAGAGTTTATATTAAATTAAAAAACCGCAATATGAAAAAGTTTAACATTTTATTATTATTAATCTTTACATACAGTTTTGTATTTTCTCAAAACTGGCAGGAAAGATTTTATTCTCCGCAAAGCAATGAAAAGAAAAGTGTGAGTAATTTCTATGATATCCAAAAAAGCTTTAATGATTATTGGGAAAATTATGATTTAAAGGGGGGATATTACCATAAGAATGGTAAAAAGTATAAAGCTTCGGGGTGGAAACAGTTTAAACGCTGGGAATGGTTTTGGGAAACAAGAATTAATAGAGAAACAGGAGAGTTTCCAGAGATTAATATTTTTGAAATTCAGAAAGATATTCAAAAAAGGCAGGATACGAAGGCCGATTTATCTAATTGGGTAAGTATGGGGCCAAATAGTTCAGGAGGTGGTTATGCAGGCCTTGGAAGAATAAACTGTGTAGCTTTTCATCCAACTGATGATAATATTATTTGGATTGGAACACCATCAGGTGGATTATGGAAAACAATAAACGGGGGTGCTACTTGGTCAGTATTAAATGATAATTTATCAGTTATTGGGGTAAGTGAAATTGTATTAGCAAATGACTATTTAACATCAAATACAATATATATTGCTACCGGAGATCGTGATGGTGGTGATAATTATTCAATAGGAGTTTTAAAATCTACTGATGATGGGGCAAATTGGAATCAAACAGGTTTATCATTTAATGTTTCTAATCGTTATAGAATAACAAGATTATTAATGCATCCGACTGATGGTGATACGATTTATGCTACAACTAATGGTGGAATTTATAAAACAATTGATGGTGGTGTAAACTGGGCGAGCCAGTATACTAATAAAATATTCTTTGATTTGGAGTTTAAGCCTAATTGTGAAGATACCGTTTTATATGCTGCAACTTATTCATATTCTGGTACTCCTGAAATATATAAAACAAAAGACGGAGGAAGCACATGGAGTTCAATTTATACATTTCCAACAACAGCTAGTAGAGTTGAAATGGATGTTGCAGAATCAGATTCTACGGTAATTTATGCTATGGCATGTACAACCGAAGGAGGTTTGGATGGTGTTTACAGATCAGATAATAGTGGTGTAACATTTACAAAAGTATATGATGGAACTGTTGAAAATAAAAATTTGCTAAATTGGACAGTTCTTGATACCGAAGATGATAAAACCGGACAGGGAGGTTATGATTTGACATTATCCGTGTTACCCTCAAATGAGGATGTGCTATATCTTGGAGGAATTAATACCTGGAAATCAGTTGATGGAGGCGTAACTTGGACAGCTAATAATGTATGGACCTCTTATAGCTTATATAATCCTGATGGTAAACCGGTAGTACATGCAGATAAACATTACATGGAATACCAGGATGAAAATACTTTTTTTGAAGCAAATGATGGAGGAATATATAAGACTGAAGACGGTGGAGTTAATTGGATGGAATTGACTAATGGTATGGTTATTAGCCAGATGTATAAATTGGGCGTATCAGCAACAGTAAAAAATGAAGTTGTTACAGGATTGCAGGACAATGGCAGTAAACTTATATCATCAGGAAACTGGTCTGATGTTAATGAAGGTGATGGAATGGAGTGTTTGATTGATTATAATGATGTGAATGTGCAATATTCAACATACGTAAATGGGGAAATAGATAGAACAACTAATCATTGGGTAAGTAGTGTTCATATTACAGATGAATCAAGAATTACAGGAGGTCCTAATGGTGCTTGGGTTACGCCATATGTAATAGATCCGGCCAACAATGAAACACTATATTTAGGATATGAAGATATTTGGAAAACTGAAAACAGAGGGAATTCATGGACAAAAATATCTAATTTAAGCTTGGCTAACAAAATAAGATCAATTGCTATATCACCGGGAGATAATAATGTCCTATATATAACTGATCATGATAATTTTTATAAAACTACTAATGGGGGTACAACATGGACTAACTTGACTGTCAATTTACCTGGCATCACTAATAATCCTAGTATTACTTATATAACTGTTGATTTTAACAACCCTCAAAAATTGTGGATAACTTATGGAGGATATGGTAGTAAGAAAGTATT
>DAOVYZ010000272.1 GCA_030635365.1 Bacteroidales bacterium | reverse complement strand
GCAATAAAATAATATGGATCAACAGGGCCTACTGCGCTCTGATAAATTCCAAAATGTAAATGAGGTGGTGTATATTTTGCATTCCCTGTATTGCCAACGGTACCTATTATTGACCCTGGCTTAACTTTAGTTCCTCTTTTTGCTATTATAGTTTCCAAATGCGCATAGTAACAGTTTATACCTAATGAAGGGTAATATACCCAAACGTGTTTTCCTCCAATGCCCCTATTCCCTGTAGCACCAACATATCCTTCTACAGATGCAATAATTTCTGTATTACGTGAAGCAAAAATATCAACCCCATGATGAACTCTTCTTCCTCCATCCCTTGGATCACCAAAAAAACTCTGTATTGCGGTTTTATTTTTACCTATTACCGGGAATAACATTGAAGATTCCTTTTCAATTATTATGTTACACTGTATATCACATAATAACTCAGGTTGAACTCTTAATACATATTCTGCCTTTCGCCTTGCAATAAATTCCATATATAGTGAATCTTTATCTGCACTAGCAACCAAATGATAACCATCCTCTTCAGTTTCTCTTTTTCTAAAGACATCCATAAATAGTATAACACTATCTGTAGTTACAATTTCTGCCTTTATCTTTACTTTTTGCCCTCTTTCCAAAACAAACCTATATCCAAGAGCTAATGGATCGGAATGATCAATATAAAATGCTTCGGAATATGGTATAGTTATATTTAGGGCTTCTGTTAAAGCTTGTTCTGAAACTTGAACAAAACGTTTGTATAAGGAAGTTTTATCCAGGTTTGCCTTTTTTAATGAGTATATATAAGTTTCATGAGCTTTTGAAGGCCGGTATTCTTTTTTTACTTTTTCCTTTTTACAAGATCCAAATAAAATTATAAGAGAAATAGCAATAAAAGATAATTTTGATATCTGAAAATAGGGTGAACTCATTAGTATCTTTTTAACAAAACTCCTGAACAAACAAAATACCAAAACCTATTTAGTTATTAAAATAGAAACACTTATAAGGATTTAGAAAAATTCTATTTTATAATTTTTTGAACGATAACAGACGTAAATTGAACGAATTCGAACAACCTGGTTTTTATTGGGCACAATTAACACAATACCTGCTTTGCGGCATTAAAAGAACTCTGCCTATAGGTATTTGCCTTTTACATTTTACACATAAACCAAATTCATTTTCTCCTACCTGGGTTAGCATATATTTAAGATTGGAAAACTTTTCTTCGGCTTTTCGCAAAGCTGCTTCCGCAACACTCTTGTTATTTATGGCATCCATCCTCGATACTCTCCCAATAGCATTTTCCGGAGCTATAGGTTTTGTAATTTCTTTATATTCCTGAATTGATTTTTTTGTTTTCTCTATTTCCTCTAAAATCTTATCTTTAACTTCATTTTTTATTTTATCATCCATTTCTTTCAATATAATTTAACTATTTTAAATTTCGAATGTACTATTTTTTTTATACTTTCAAATTTTCAATTAATCAATTTGAGAATAATATAGTCTAAACAATAAAATTTAAAAGAAAAACATTATGCAAAAACTCAAAATTAAATCTTTAGTAATTGTCTTACTGATTGTTTTAACAACATCTCTAATAAAGGCTCAGAAGGATGCACGTTTGCTTCGCTTCCCTGATATTAATAAAGAGCAAATTACTTTTGTTTATGCCGGTGATATTTGGACAGTAAATTCAAATGGTGGTGATGCAAAAAGGTTGACATCACACAAAGGACTGGAACTATTCCCCAAAATTTCGCCAAATGGTGAATGGATTGCTTTTTCGGCTGAATATTCAGGAAACAGGCAAGTTTACGTAATGCCTTCAGCAGGTGGAACACCTAAACAACTTACATTTTATAATGATGTTGGAGAGATGCCTCCAAGAGGTGGATATGATTATGTTGTTTTGGACTGGGCACCTGATAGCAAAAATATTTTAGTACGAGCTAACAGAACTCCTTTTGGTGAAAGAAATGGCAAATATTATTTAGTAAATATTGATGGTGGTTTTGAAAAGCCACTACAAATTACTAACGGTGGTTTTGGAGTATTATCACCTGATGCAACAAAATTATGCTTTACCCCTGTTAGTAGGGAATTCAGAACATGGAAGCGTTATAAAGGTGGCCGTGCCTCTGATATTTGGGTTTATGACCTTCAGAATGATAACTCTGAAAGAATAACAAATTTTGTAGGAACAGATCAAATTCCTGTGTGGCATAAAAACAAAATATATTTTGCCTCCGACAGAAATTTAACTTTAAACATCCATAGTTACGATCTTAATACGAAAGAAATTAAGCAAATTACCACTCACTCCGAATTCGATGTTATGTGGCCTTCCGGAGAAAATGGTATGATTGCATACGAGAATGGTGGATTTATTTATAAGTTAAATTTAGAAACCGGGCAAACTGAAAAAGTAAGTATTAATATTAATTTTGATAACCCTAACATTTTACCCTATTACAAAAACGTAAGTGAATTTATTGATATGGTTGCCATATCGCCAACAGGTAAAAGAGCTTTAATGGATGCGCGTGGTGATATTTTCTCAGTTCCGGCTAAAAACGGAGTAACAGAAAATTTAACTAATACTCAAGGTATACGAGAAATGTACCCAAGTTGGTCTCCTGATAAAAAGTATATATCATACATTTCTGATGCTACCGGGGAATATGAAATATATTTATTTGAAAATAATAAGGGAGCAAAAGCTAAACAAATAACTTTTAACTCTAAAGCCTGGAAATATTTACCCTACTGGTCACCTGATAGTAAGTTTTTGGTCTATTTTGACCGAACATTAAAACTACAGTATTTAAATATAGAGTCGGGCGAAATAAAAGTTATAACAAAAGCATATTCTGCTGAATTAAGAGATTTTCAAATTTCTCCAGATTCTAAGTGGGTAATCTATTCGAAAAATAGCCCAAATAGAAATAGTGCTATTTGGGTTTATAATATTGAAACAGGCAAGAACTACAAATTAACTGATGATACTTTCAATGATAATAATCCTGTATTTTCAAAAGATGGTAATTATATCTTCTTTTTATCAAACAGGGATTTTAATCTTGCTTTCTCAAGTTTTGAGTTCGACTACTTGTATAATGATGCAACACGCATATATGCAATTGCATTAAGAAATAATAGTCCAAAATTATTTAAATACAAAAATGATGTTGAGTCAATAAAATCTGATGATAAAGAAGACAAAGTATCTAAAAAAGATGATATAAAAATATCCTTTGATTTTGCAGGAATTGAAAATCGAATAATGGATTTCCCTGTTGAAGCAGGTAATTATAATAATTTATTGGCTGTTGATGGTGGAATACTGTATTCTAATAACGATGGTATAAACAAATATGATATTGCAAAAGAAAAAAGTGAAGTTATAGTATCAGGAGGCAGAAGGGCAATTTTATCAGCCGATGGTAAAAAGATCATGTATCAAAACAGGGGGAATTATGGTATTGTAGATATCTCACCAAATCAAAAAGCCGGAGATGGAAAACTTGATTTAAGTGATGTTGAAATGAAAATTAACCCTAAAAAAGAATGGGAACAAATTTATACCGATGGTTGGAGAATTTTTCGCGATTATTTTTACGTCTCTAATATGCATAATATTGACTGGAATAGCCTAAAAGAAAAACACGGGCAATTATTACCTTATGTTAGCCATAGAGCAGACCTGGATTATATTTTATGTGAAATAATTGCTGAAGCAAACACTGGCCATGCCTATGATAATTATGGCGATTTTGAACGTGTAAAACGTATTGATGGTGGATTACTTGGAGCCGATCTTAAACCGGACAAAAATGAAAATCGTTACATAATATCAAAAATATACAAAGGTGAAAATTGGAATAACGGAAGAAGATCTCCATTAACTGAACAAGGAATTAATATTAAAGAAGGTGACTATTTATTAAATATTAATGGGAATGATCTTACTTTAGCTGATAATCCGTACAAATTCCTGGAAAATACTGTTAGTAAAATTATTACAGTTACTGTAAATTCAACTGCATCAACAACAGGAGCAAAAACATACGAAGTAAAACCTATTAATAGTGAACTTCAACTTTTTTATCTAAACTGGGTTGAGAAGCGCCGTGAAATGGTTGACAAATTATCGGGTGGAAGAATTGGCTATATACATGTACCGAATACTGCCAGAGAAGGAAACTATGAATTGCACCGGGGATTGTATGAATTCCACGACAAAGAAGCACTAATAATTGATGACCGGTACAATGGTGGTGGTTTTATACCAGGACAGATGGCTGACTTATTAGACCGTAAAACATTAAGTTATTGGCACAGAAATGGGTTACAACCTATGAAAACACCCGGTATTGCTCATGACGGGCCAAAAGTAATGTTAATTAATGGTTACTCATCGTCGGGTGGTGATGCTTTCCCATATTATTTCAAGAAAAAAGGATTAGGTACCTTAATTGGAACACGAACCTGGGGTGGTTTAGTAGGTATTAGTGGTAATGCCGGTTTAGTAGATGGAGGTTATATTGCAGTGCCAAGATTTGGCGTTTACGATGAAAACTCGGAATGGATTATTGAAGGAATCGGTGTTTATCCCGATATTGAAGTCATTGATGAGCCTCATTTAATAGCTAAAGGTAAAGACCCATGTATTGAAAAAGCGGTTGAAGTATTGCTAAAACAATTGGAAGAAAATCCGGTTACAAAACCCAATACTCCGGCACTGCCCGACCGGTCGAAATGGATTGAGAAAGATGTAAAGTAAAAAAAGTATTTTCACTTGATTCTATTGCTATAGAATAATTACCAAACTCCGTATTCATAATAAAAGACTCTGGAATATATTCTATTTCATATTCTTCCGGAATTGTATATGTTATGGAATCTACATCAATAAACGCATTCCTATAAACAATATCGGTTTTACGCTCAGTCATTTTCTTTGGAACAAAAGAACGTTTATTCATAACATTTAATGGGATAAACATACGTGTGCCACTTTTTGAAGCATAATCGCGTAATTTCAATTCTAAAGAAAAGGAAAACGGAATAATATGGGATGATAATAAGACGGTATTTACAACTTATATGGGATACCAAGATATGGCAAGAACAGTTATCTATGAGTATAGAGAAAATTATGCAAGAAAAAAATATAACTTGAGTTATGATGAACTTTCACAAATTCAACAAAAGGAGGTTAAGAAAATTTATCCGTTAATTAGGGTTTGCTGATAAAGTCAACTTAGCAAACCAAATAATTCCCCATTATTATTTTAAAATCATTTCGTGGTTCAAACATTTCGTATAATTGCTCAAATAATAGCGTTACAAGTGTTATAAATATATTTACAACCTT
>DAOVYZ010000195.1 GCA_030635365.1 Bacteroidales bacterium | reverse complement strand
AGCTTAAGCTATCTTCGTTATGAATTGCGTCTAATGGAAGGAATAAAACCTCCTCGTAAACATTTGTAATAATTTGATTACTCGTAGTCATTGAAGGGCGCATGATGCTATCTGATTGGTCAACATATATAACAACTTCGAATACTTTCGCATCTGTATTTTGAAGCTGCTCGCCAATATTAGCTACCTCAATAACTTGTCCTGTATATTTTTTATCAGGGAATGCATCAATACCAATACGAACTTCTTGTCCTGCTTTTACCTTGCTAATATCAATTTCGTTAACATAGGTTTTTGAGTTCATAGAAGAAAGATCAGGCAGGGTAGCTACTGTTAAATTCCAGGGATTAATGGTTGAACCTACTTTACGTTTATTACCATTCCATTCCTTTTTATATATAACCATCCCTGATTGTGGTGCATAAATTATAAACTTTTCAATTACATCCTTTATAGCATTAACTCTTCTGCGCTCCTTATCAAGATCAATACTTGCCTCTCGCATATTCGCCTTAGCTTGCTGTACTTTAAGAGAATAATTATCTCTTGCCTGTTCATAAGCTCTTTCTGACTTTTCTTTATCAATTGTAGCCTGGCGAATTGTAGCAGGGGGTTCGTATTGGCTTTGATCCAGAACAATTTGTTTTTCTTCCATAGTAAATCTCAAGTTTACTAATTGATCACGCAATTCCCGTAACTGCATTGTAGTATCTAATTTTGTTTTCAAGTATTGCGATTCTTGAGTTTCAAGCTCATCTTCTCTATCTTTTAAAGTCGTTCCTATTTCTGAGCGATCAAGCTCCCCTACATATTCGCCCGAATCCACAACAGTACCTTCTGGAACCAAATCCTGAATCTTAATATTTCTTATACGAATACTCCTGCTATTTCTTAATTCAGGAGGGCCTGTAATATCAACGGAGCTTTTTGCCTGAAGCTCTCCTGTTGTTGTAACCAGAATTTCGAATTCTCCTTTCTCAACTTTAACTGTTAGTTGTTCTTTAGAATCTCCTTTACCAGGCCTGAATATCAAATATGTAATTATAATTGCAAGTGCAGCTCCTATGGCAATAATCTGTTTTTTTTTCATTATCCAATATTATATCAATGTTTTTATTTCGCTTATGATTTGATCGGCTAATTCGTTAGTACTTTCCAAACTTTTGCTTTCAGCATAAATTCGAATAATAGGTTCTGTATTCGATTTTCTTAAATGAACCCATCCTTGCTCAAATTCAATTTTCACTCCATCAATATCTATTATTTGCTGATCCTTGAATTTATCCTTAATAGAAATAAGGATTTTATCCACGTCAATCTCTGATGTTAACTGCATCTTCTTCTTTGCAATAATATATTCAGGATATTGATTACGAATATCAGAACATTTTTTCCCAGTTTTTGCCAGATGTGTTAAAAAAAGAGCTATTCCTACAAGTGCATCCCGCCCATAATGTAAATCAGGATAAATTACACCCCCATTTCCTTCGCCCCCAATTACTGCATTTTTTTCTTTCATTATTTCAACAACATTAACTTCTCCTACTGCGGAAGCAAAGTATTCTCCATTATGATTTAATGTTATATCTTTTAACGCTCTCGTTGATGATAAATTTGAAACTGTATTACCTTTTTTATGTTGTAATACATAATCTGCTACTGCTACTAATGTATATTCCTCTCCAAACATTGACCCATCTTCATTAATAATTGCTAATCTATCCACATCCGGGTCCACAACAAAACCTAAATGAGCATTATTTTCTTTAACTACCTTTGAAATTTCAGTCAGATGTTCAGGTAATGGCTCAGGATTATGAGGGAAAATACCGGTTGGTTCACAATATAACTCAATTACTTCATTTACTCCAAGAGCTTTCAACAAATCAGGGATTGCAAAGCCTCCTACAGAATTAACCGCATCAACAACAATCTTGAAATTAGCTTCTTTAATAGCATTTATGTCTACTAAAGGAAGATCAATTATTTGTTTTATGTGTATATCCAGGTAGTCATCTCGCTTTATAACAGCTCCCAGAACATCAACACCTGAATAAATAAAACTTTCTTGTTCAGCCAGTCTAAGAATTTTGGTACCGTCTTCAGCTGATATAAACTCGCCCTTTTCATTTAAAAGCTTCAAGGCATTCCATTGTTTAGGATTATGACTGGCTGTTAATATCATTCCTCCCCGGGCATTCTCATTCGGAACAGCAATTTCGACGGTAGGTGTTGTAGCCAATCCTATGTCAATTACATCTATTCCCATACCCATTAATGTTCCAATAACAATTTGATTTAGCATTTCTCCTGAAATTCTCGCATCACGTCCAACAACCACTTTTATCTTTTCTGCTTTTGACCGTTCTTTAAGCCATTGCCCATATGCTGAAACAAATTTAACTGTATCTAATGGGCTTAATCCCTCACCGGGACTACCTCCAATTGTACCTCTAATTCCTGATATTGATTTAATTAATGTCATAAAATAATAGACTATTTATTGTTATCTAAGTTTAAAATTCAAATAAAGATAGATAAATGAATTTACTTGCAATATTCTTTAAGAATTTTTAACAAAATTTGCCGTAAATATAATTATACATATTGTATAAAAAATAAACCTTAACCTATTTTGAGCATTTTAAGATTAATCTCAAAAATATAACGCCTTTCAATTTAATACTATAAAACTGTAGTGAATTGTAAAATGAACGTACTGAATTATGAGATTTCATCTGTTTATAGTTTTGTTTTTAAGGTCAGAGCCTTCCTGTCGACAGGCCAATGTCAATTAGTTAAGAATTATACTGGCTTTGCCGGTATTAAAATTGAAGTAAAAAATATCAATCACAAATGAGTACTGATGAACAAATTAATAAACTCCAATTCGCCACAGATTCACAGATTTCAGTTGTTGTGTTTTTAACTACTCATGGATTATACATATATACCATGTTAACCCTAATTATTCACGAGAATAATTCCTATCTACGATAGCGATTAAGATTCACTAAGTTTTTGGAAACCCAAAAACAAGTTCATCTAAATCGGGATTTCCTACATTTTGATTCATAAACAAAAAAGTTTATGAATAATGCAGGTTAATATATTAACTTTGTTCCCTTAATGTTACATTTAGTTTATCTAATTAGGAAGAAAATGAAGCAAGAGGATAAAAAAAGTAAAAGACCGGACTCATATAAAAAAAAAACGAGAGAAGAATCTGAAAATAAGGAATTAAAAATAAGAATATCTAAATGGAATGAACCATTACGTTTAAATAAATTCCTTTCAAATTCAGGTATATGCTCCCGCCGTGAAGCTGATGAATTAATTAAATCCGGGGAAATATCTGTTAATGGAGAAATTATCAGGGAGCTTGGTATTAAAGTATCCCCAAAAGATGATATTAGATACAAAGGGAAGAAAGTTGATCGTGAAAAAAAGGTATACATCCTTTTAAACAAGCCCAAAGATGTTGTTACTACAGTAAAAGATAAACATGCCGATCGAACTGTTATTGATATTGTTAAAAATGCTTGCCCGGAAAGAGTATATCCTGTTGGACGCCTTGACAAGAACACAACGGGAGTCTTATTATTAACTAATGACGGTGAACTTACTAAACTGTTGACACACCCCAGCTATAACAAAAAGAAAATATATCATGTCCACTTAGATAAGAATCTGATTAAAGGAGATATGCTTAAGATAATCGAAGGACTGGAATTAGATGAAGATCATATTACAGTAGATGCCATTAGTTATGTTGATGAAAAAGATAAGTCTCAAATAGGAATAGAGATCCACTCTGGTCAAAACAGGATAGTTCGTAGAATTTTTGAATCTTTGGGCTATAAAATAAAAAAATTAGATAGAGTATATTTTGCCGGCCTTACAAAAAAGAACTTACCAAGGGGTAAATGGCGATTTCTTACTTCCCAGGAAATATCTATTTTAAAAAGAAAATCTTTTAAATAGTTAAAAGATTTTGAAAAAAAATGTAATGTTTATTATTTACGGCCTACAAATAGTAAAAAAACAAAGATTACTATGAATAGATATTTAATTTTATTATCGGTATTTTCCTTAATCATAATAAACTCTTTAAAAGGGCAGAGTATTGAAGGCAAAGTTATTGACTCTAGAACGAAAGATGCCCTTCCTTTTGTTAATATTGTTTATGGCACCTCAAATTTTGGAACAACCACAAATATTGATGGTGAATTTAACATTAGTTCAAAAGAACCTGTAAAACATTTAATTGTTAGTTAGCTGGGGTACTATACTGACACCATACGTTTAACAAACGTTCGTTCAATAAACAATATCATGATAACAATACGCCCAAAAACTTACAATTTGGAAGAAGTTGTTATTTTACCAGGTGTAAATCCTGCTGAGCGTATTATTAACAAAGCAATTGAAAACAGGGATATTAATAATCCCGGTAAAATGGAATCCTTTTCTTGTACGGCATATAGCAAAATGATATTTACTGTTGAAAAAGACACTCAAAAAATTGCTGATAGCTTAAAGTTTGTGAAAACAGATATTGAAAAAGATTTTGAAAGAAATCATTTATTACTTATTGAAAGTGTTAATGAAAAAGAGTTTATTAAACCTGACAAATATAATGAAAAGGTTGTTGCTTCAAAGGTTTCAGGATTTAGCGATCCTATATTTTCATTAATAGCAACCCAGGTACAATCCTTTTCTTTTTACAATGAATATTTTATAATATTTGATAAAATGTATTTAAACCCCATAAGCAAAGGGAGTACAAAAAGATACTTGTTTATTTTGGAAGACACATTGTATAATGAACAAAATGATACTGTTTTCATTATATCTTATCGCCCCAGAAAAGGAAAAACCTTTACCGGGCTAAAAGGATTTCTTCATATTAACACAAATAAATACGCAATTCAATCAGTAGTAGCAGGGCCTTTAGAAAAAGATATGGGAAAAGTCATAAGAATCAAACAAAATTATGAGTTTGTTGATAATAAACAATGGTTTCCGAAAGAACTGATTACTGATATTATCTTTGTAGATGGGCTCTCCTCGTCTGGAGAAGATGGTTACAATGTAATTGCACATGGGAAAAGCTATATTTCAAATATTAGACTAAATCCTGAGCTAAACAAAAAAGACTTTGACCATGTAGAATTAAAATTTATGGATGATGCTAATAGTAAAACAGTTGACTTTTGGGATAATCATAGAGCACAACCATTATCAGATGTCGATATTGAAACATACCACTTAATAGATAGTATTAGTAAAGCGGAAAAACTTGAAAAGAAACTCTCAGGTTTAGAAGCTATAATGAATGGTAATATTCCTTTTAAATGCTTTAATTTTCCTATTAATAAAGTAATAGATTATAATAGTTACGAAGGTATAAGATTAGGACTTGGATTAATGACTAATGATAAGATATCAAGATACTTTTCTGTAGGAGGTTATTTAAATTATGGATTTAAAGATAAAACAATAAAATATGGCGGAGACTTAATACTTAATCTCCATGAAAATTCCGAAAGTAAACTTCATTTCTCATATGCTAATGATATACAAGAGAAAGCCGGTTATAAGTTTTTCGAAGCAACTGATTTTACCTCAAGTGAGGTTTACAGAAAATTCATGATTGACAATATGGATGTTGTTGAAAAATATCAAGCTTCTTTTAGCTTTCTTAGCCTTAAATATTTAAGAACTAAAATCTTCATTAACCAATCATATATTGAATCGACAGATGGTTATACCTTTGGTGCAAACCTGGCAAATTCAACTAATAAATTCCGTTTTAATGAGATTGGCTTACAATTTAGATATGCTTACAACGAGAAATATTTGAAAACATTACGAGGGAAATATCCGATGGGAACTAATTACCCTATTTTATGCGGAAATATTACTCGTGGCACTAATTTATTTGATGGAGAATACGAATACATAAAATACGAAGCAAAAATTAGTAAAACATTCAGAACAAAATCCTTTGGGAAAACAAAAATAACTTTAGCAGGGGGCTTAGTTAATGGTGATATACCAATATCGAAATTATATAACGGGCATGGAAGCAATGGATCGTATAGTTTTGAAGCTGAAAACAGTTTTGGAACAATGAGTTTAGGCGAGTTTTATTGTGACAAGTTTTTCTCTGTATTTTTCAAACAAGATTTTGGAAGTATCTTATTTAAAACAGAAAAGTTCTCACCTAAATTTGCTTTAGTTCATAATTATGGTATTAGTGAGTTTACAAAAAAACAGAAACACTACACTACAAAACAAATTAAATCCTTTGATAAAGGATATTATGAAGGTGGTTTACTTATAAATAATATATTAAATCAATCATTTGCAGGAGTTGGTATTGGAGTTTTTTACAGGTATGGGCCATATGCATTTACAAAAACAGCAGACAATTTCGCTTATAAAATGACACTAACTATTGGCCTATAAATACTTGTTGAATTATTACTAAATACATATCAATATAAAAGAGGTTGTCCAAAAAGTCTTAAAAATTAAGAAATTGCTTGTTTTTTCACTTTGAGAGACTTTGTGTCTTCTTGGTGAAACTCTGTGTAACAGCATTTTGTAATTAGGGTTTGCTGATAAAGTCAACTTAGCAAACCAAATAATTCCCCATTATTATTTTAAAATCATTTCGTGGTTCAAACATTTCGTATAATTGCTCAAATAATAGCGTTACAAGTGTTATAAATATATTTACAACCTT
>DAOVYZ010000166.1 GCA_030635365.1 Bacteroidales bacterium | reverse complement strand
GGAATTGTATTGGTAGCAATGCTTGGTATTGGATTAGCTGAAGATTCCGGATTAATTGGTGTATTAATAAGAGGATTAGTCCTTTATTCTCCGGAAAGATACTTAACATTCATAATTGTTTTGGCAGGTCTTATGTCAAATCTTGCTTCAAGTGTAGGATATGTTTTGCTTGTACCATTAGCCGGAACAATATATATATCCATTGGCAGGCATCCAATAGCCGGAATGGCGGCGGCATTTGCCGGGGTTTCCGGTGGATTCTCTGCTAATCTAATATTAGGAACAATTGACCCACTGCTTGCAGGCTTATCACAGGAAGCCGCCCGGTTAGTTGATGGTTCATATACCGTAAATCCTACAGCAAACTATTATTTTATGGTAGCTTCAACATTTCTTATAGCTATTTTAGGAACCTGGATTACAGAAAAAATAATAGTCCCAAGATTAGGAAAGTATGAGGGTTCAAATTTTGAACAAGAAAAAATGGAAAGACTTACAAAGCTTGAAAAGAAAGGTTTAAAAAGAGCCTTTCTTGCATTTGTTGTCTTCACCATAATTCTTTTGATTGCAATTATTCCTGAGAATGGTATTTTAAGAGGTACAGATGGTTCTTTCCTTAATTCACCAGTATTAAAAGGAGTTGTTACCGTTTTATTTGTAGTATGCGGTATATTAGGTATTGTATATGGTGTAACAATCAAAAAATATAAAAACGATAGTGATGTAATGAAAGGGATGTCGGTATCGATGAAAACCATGTCAGCTTACTTAGTTCTTGTGTTTTTTGCAGCTCAATTTGTTGAGTATTTTAATTGGAGTAATCTTGGAATAATAACAGCCATAAAAGGTGCGAATTTAATTAAAAGCTTTAATCTTGGTTTAATACCACTGGTAATACTGTTTGTAACCTTTGCCGGAATGATAAATCTTGTAATGGGAAGTGCCTCTGCTAAATGGGCTCTCCTTGCACCAATATTTGTACCCATGTTTATGTTTTTAGGTTATACTCCTGAACTTACACAGGTTGTATATCGAATTGGTGATAGTACAACAAATATCATTTCTCCTATGATGAGTTTCTTTGCCTTGATAATTGTCTATTTTCAGAAATACCAGAAACAATCTGGCATTGGAACATTAGTAGCGACAATGCTTCCATATACAATAGTATTTTTTATTGGTTGGGTAATATTATTAGTGGTTTGGATATTATTTGGATGGCAATTAGGCCCGGGTGCTGGAATATATTTACCTTAATATTTTAAACCTGCAATTACCTCTTATTAATCTCTATTTGTAGGATGTTTTTTATAACAATAAGTAGGCATTAAAAATTCTATGCCTATCGGTTTAAAAAATATAGCTATGTTTTTTTAAAAATGTAGTTACATTTTTTTATTTTGCAAGCATCGGTTGTAAGCCCCATGGTTATTGGGCTATAGAATGCAGTTTTTAAGTATTTTTAATCCCACGTTAAATTAGCGTTAACCTTCATAAACAACAAATTACCCAACATAATAGTTTTTTAATTACTTCAAGTTATAACTTCCCCGGCTACTAAAACAAAATCCTGTCAAATAAGGATACATTAAAGACTAATATTTGAACTATTAAATTGTATTCCATACATTAGTTCAATATAAATATAATTTCTTAAAGGTAATTCTAACTGAAAAAAGCACAACAAAATTTGTTGTGCTTCCTCCATTTTAATCAAAAGTTATTATTATTCTAAACTACCTATTTCTTTTTCTACTTCCTCTAATATCTCACACGACTTCACTAATTCTTTCATAGCTGTATGATCAGGATAAAGTGGACGGTCAATTTCTAAGAAGTCAACGTATTTTCTAATAATTTCTTTCGCTTTAGTAACACCTTTACCAAAATTATACTCACGGAAATCAAGTGCTTGAGCTGCTGCCATGTATTCAATTCCTAAGATACCATAAGCATTATCCATTATTTGGAAATTTTTAATGGCTGTATTCATTCCCATTGAAACAAAGTCTTCCTGATCGGCTGCAGCCGGGATTGATTGAATTGAAGCCGGTGCAGATAGTATTCTTTGCTCTACAATTTGCATATCAGCAGTATACTGACTTAACATTAATCCTGAGAACATTCCGGCACCTTTAGTTAAGAAAGCTGGCAAACCAACACTCAAAGCAGGGTTATTTAATCGGTTCATTCTACGCTCCGACATAACACAAACCATTGTAATAGCAGCACCTGCCATATCCATTGGTAATGATACCGGACTTCCCTGGAAGTTAGCTCCGGATAATTGCATATTTTCTTCCGGGAAGAAAATTGGGTTGTCCCCTACTCCGTTTAACTCAATTTCAACCTGAGAACGAGCCCAACGCAATGAATCACGTGCAGCTCCAATAACTTGTGGAGTGGAACGCATTGAATATGCATCCTGAACTTTACATTTAACCTTACCTTCTTTTAAATCACCCCCTGCAACTAATTTGTTAATTGCATTTGCACTTTTAACAGCGCCCTGAAAACCACGTACTTCATGTAATAATGCTGTATAAGGCTTCATGTTAGCTTTTAATGCTTCCAGTGACATTGATGCGGCAATTTCTGCCTGTTTTAAAAAATTATTACCATCATATAAGAATATGGCACTCATGGCTGTTAATACATTTGAACCATTAATTGTGGCCAAACCATCACGAGCTTCTAATCCGGGTATTGGAATCCCGGCTTTGTCCATAGCTACCTTGCCATCAAGCAATTCTCCTTTATAGTATGCTTCCCCCTCGCCCATTAGCAAGAGTGCAATCTGCGACATAGGAGCCAGGTCACCACTAGCACCAACAGAACCCTTCTGGCATACATAAGGAGTAACTCCTTTATTTAGCATATCAACTAAGGTTTGAGTAATTATTTCTCGACACCCTGAATTGCCATGTGCATGAACATTGATACGGCCCAACATTGCTCCACGAACATATTCGATTGGAGCAGGGTCACCAATACCTGCGGCATGATTATATACTAAATATCTTTGAAAATCTTTTACCTGGTCATCATTCAGAACAACTTCGGAGAATTCTCCGATTCCTGTGTTTACACCATACATAATTTCGTTCGCTACAATTTTTTCTTCAAGCATTGCGCGGCATTTGTTAATTCGTGCAACAGCATCAGAATGCAATTCTACTTTACGTCCATGACGAGCTACTTCTACTACATTCTCAATAGTTAATCCACTACCTTTAATAATTAGCGTATCCATAATAAATTGATTTATTTATTTTAGTAAATAAAGTTTTCTAATATTAATAATTTTATGATTTTAATAATTACTAAACACATTCGAAAACACGAACATTTAATATAAATTTTGTTTATGCCTTGAGTAAATAATTATTAAATAAAATGATGTATTGTATGCGGAAGGCATTAAAACATAGCAGACCTGTTAATTTTAATAAGAAAATCTAAAATCCAATAAGCCATAATCTATGGAATTAGAAACACAAGATAGTAAAAACAATTTTAAGTTCCTAAAATTTTTATCTTATCATAAATCCGCAGGTGCTTTTATAGAAACCCCTGATAGCCACGGCGTGAGTCTTCTGCTAAAGCACTTGTTAATAAATTACAGATAGCTATTAATCAACAACTCACACCGTGGCTTGCGGAAACTGTTATTTTTCCGGCAAATCCATTTCAATTTCTTGTAAAAATTCTACCGAGCGCGCAATATCTTTGTACATAATTTTATCATCAGTAATAAATTTTACTTTTTTACGATAACCAGCAACAAACTCTTCTATTAATGGTGATGATTTTGCCGGGCGTTGAAACTCTAATGCCTGAGCTGCATTAAACAATTCAATAGCCAAAATTCTTTCTAAATTAAGTGCAACCTGATATGCTTTTGTTGCTGCATTAGCACCCATACTTACATGATCCTCTTGCCCCTGTGATGATTCAATAGTATCAACAGAAGCAGGAGTTGATAATTGTTTATTTCTACTAACAATAGAAGCTGCCGTATACTGTGGAATCATAAAACCGCTATTTACTCCCGGATTTGCAACCAAAAATGGAGGTAAACCCCTCTTACCTGCTAGCAATTGATAAGTTCTTCTTTCGGAAATACTACCCAGTTCTGCCATCGCAATACATAAATTGTCCAATGCTAAAGCTAATGGTTGTCCATGGAAATTACCTGCAGAAATTATTAGGTCCTCATCAGGGAAAATTGTAGGATTATCTGTAACTGCATTAATTTCGTTATTAAAAACATAGGCCACATAATCAATGGAATCTTTTGATGCCCCATGAACTTGTGGGATACAACGGAAAGAATATGGATCCTGAATATGTATTTTTGGACGATTAATCAATTCACTTCCTTCTAACAAATAACGAATTCTTCGTGCCGTTTTAATTTGTCCCAGGTGATACCGAATCTGGTGAACTGAATCATGAAATGGTTCAATTCTGCCATCAAATGCATCAAGAGATATTGCCCCAATTACATCTGCCAATTGTGATAACTTCCATACTCTCAAAATTAAATAAACCCCAAAAGCACTCATAAACTGTGTTCCATTCAATAGTGCTAACCCCTCCTTCGATTTTAATGCCATAAGCTTCCATTTAAACTTTTTTAGTATTTCTTCTCCTGATGTCTTCTTCCCTTGATGATAAACTTCTCCTAAACCTATCAATGGCAAACTCATATGAGCTAACGGAGCTAAATCTCCGGAAGCTCCTAACGAACCAAACTGATATACTACCGGAAGTATATCATTGTTGAAAAAGTCGATTAATCGCTCAACCGTTTCTAATTGCACCCCGGAATGTCCATATGATAATGACTGTATCTTTAACAAAATCATTATTTTTACAATCTCAGAATTCACTTCATCGCCCGTTCCGCATGCATGCGACATAACCAAGTTTTTTTGCAGATTACCCAAATCCTCACGTGAAATTCTTTTATCGTACAATGCGCCAAATCCAGTATTTATACCATATATAGGCTCATCCTGACTATCCAGTTTATTATCAAGATACTTACGGCATTTTATTATATTACTTTTTGATTGCTCTGAAAGAGCGATTGTAAATCCTTCTCTTATAATCTGGCCAATTCTTTCAAAAGTTAATTGGTCATTTGATATATAGTGTATTTTCTTCATATTAAGTTTAATTTATGACTTACTCGATAAGTCTTGTCATCTTTTTAATATAATAAGATATTAAATGATTGATACACTTACAAGAAAACATATCAATTCATTTATTATAAATCATGGCTATGATATAAATAAATGTGGCTTTATGTTGTTTGTAGTGGGTTTTATTAAATACCTATTCATTATAGGAATTAAACATTCAACACTCAACATACAATATTCAATTTCATCAACAACATTACTTATTCTTATTGTAAAGTCAATAAATCTATCTTCTAAATCAAATTTTTTCATTTTTTATTGATTATTGTGTGTTGCTTATTGAGTATTTTTTCTAAATAATATCAATAGTTAATGTCGAAATAAATATTACCCACCTTATTCGACATAGAGCCATAAATATTGATTTTAGTGTAAATTTTGTGTTTTAGTGTTTTAGTGGCTTTGTGGCTATTCTTTTTTTGCCACTAAAACACTAAATCTCTAAGTATCACAAAAAAAGTATACCCACATTAGTTTAAGGCAACCTCTAATCACAGCCTAAATCATTAAATAATTATTAACAGAATTACATTTAAGATGTTCATGGAAATCGAATATCACCGCCGGCTACTAATACAGGATGCCTTCGGTTAATCTTAATCAATATTTGATTTTTATATTCCATTTATGAAGTTATTTTTTGTAATAGTCCTTCAAAATTCAATTCCAACTGCTCACCCTTCATCATATCCTTAACTGATAATATTCCTTTTTCTATTTCATTTTCTCCCACCATAACCACATAAGGAATATTTTTATTATTGGCATAAGTCATCTGTTTCTTCATTTTAGCTGAGCTTGGATATATTTCCGAACTTATGCCATTTTCACGAAGTTTCTGAACCAGTGGCAAACAATATTTTTCTTCTTTCTCTCCAAAGTTTACAAACATAACTTTTGTTGAAGCTACAATCTCATCCGGAAAAATATTTAATTGTTCCATTACATCGTAAATCCGGTCTGCACCAAACGAAATACCAACACCTGATACATCTTTTAAACCAAATACTCCTGTTAAATCATCATAACGCCCTCCGCCACATATGCTGCCAATTTGTATACCTTTAGCTTTTACTTCAAATATAGCTCCAGTATAATAATTTAATCCACGTGCTAAAGTCAAATCCAATTCCAACTCAGTATTTAAAGGTAATGAATCAAAATAATTAAATACCATTTCAACTTCTTTAACTCCATCTAAACCAATCTCAGAGTCTTTAAGTATAGTTGTTAATGAAATTAGTTTATCTTGATTCGATCCCTTTAACTCAAAAATAGGTTTTAACTTATCAATTGCTCCTGAATCTATCCCCTTAGATAGCAGTTCTTTATTTACTTTTTCTATCCCTATTTTATCCAGTTTATCGATAGCAATAGTTATATCCATAAATTTTTCAGGTTGACCAATTGCTTCAGCAATACCACTCAATATTTTACGGTTATTCATTTTAATAACTGCATTTATTGCCAACTTTTGAAAAACCTGATCAATTATTTGGATAAGTTCTACCTCGTTTAAAAGAGAATTGCTTCCAATTACATCAACATCGCATTGATAAAACTCACGATAACGGCCTTTTTGTGGCTTATCTGCACGCCAAACGGGCTGAATCTGATATCGCTTAAATGGAAAAGTTATGTCGTTTAAATGCTGAACAACAAAACGTGCAAAAGGTACTGTCAAATCATAACGTAAACCTTTTTCACAAATTTCTAATGCAAAACTACTTGAACCTGCTTTAGATAAATCACTTTTAGCTTTCGATAAATAGTCTCCCGAATTTAAAACCTTAAAAAGAAGCTTATCTCCCTCTTCTCCATATTTCCCGAGCAAAGTTGTAAGATTCTCCATAGCAGGAGTTTCTATTGGTAAATAACCAAATAGTTTGAATACTCCTTTTATTGTATCAAAAATAAAATTCCTTTTCACCATTTCTGTTGGTGAAAAATCACGTGTACCTTTAGGAACTGATGGTTTTTGTACAGCCATTTTTGTTCGTTTAATATTCTAAATTTTTTGCAAATATAGCCAAATTTGAAAGGAAGCAAAATGAAAGTAGTAGCATGGTTACAAAAAGATTAAACAAAATAGGATGTCAAAAAAGTTATTAAACAGTAAAAAATACTTCGACATACTTCTACAAGTATGACATTATTCAGTTGTGACTCTTTGAAAAAGAAGTGTTTGTCATATTTAGTCTTGCCTGTCGGCAGCTACAGTGTACCCATGTCTCTGTAAAGTGTTTATAATGAATATCGAACAAGGATTAATGATTTTATATTTTCGAAGTATATTCCACGATTTGTAAATCATTATTGCTTGACTTTCAGTCATTATCATTTCGTTTATCTACTTCATTATGTCCACAACAAAACTTGTGGGTACACTGTAG
>DAOVYZ010000050.1 GCA_030635365.1 Bacteroidales bacterium | reverse complement strand
TCTTTTAAACCGTATAAGGTGTTTAATCCTTTCGCAAATATTGCATCTAAATTATTGGGATCTAGTTGCAATACAAGTTCATGCTCACAAAACGAATACGGTAAATATTTAATTGTTTTATTTATCCAGGCTTCCTTTTCATTAATAGATGTAAGTGCTAGTAGCAAACTAAATTTTCCTCGTAATATAAAATTAAACGGATCGTTCTCTACTAATGATAAACATAAGGATGAAGCACGTTTATATTCTTCTCGAGCTACTAATGAATTAATCTCACGAAATGCGCTTTTTGTATCAGTCGAAAGATCGGATAATTCATTGTCAATATCAATATTTTTCAACGATTTTATTTTCCATTGTTTATTCTCTACTCCTAACTCACATAGCAGCTTTTTTTTATTGCACGATAAAATATCAAAAAGTGTAATATTTACATTAGCACTTTTACTGTCAATATATTCAGGAACTCCCACAAAACAACACGTTAACCACCATGCTCCAAAAGGACTTTCGGGTCGATACGAATATCTGAATGTATTTTTCTGATCTTTTTCAGATAGTAAATCAAACGCTTTATCATATTGCCACTGCTGCAAACAATCAAAATATAGTTCTGCAACATAATCCGGAGATACTACGGGATTATCGTTACATGAATGCAACGATATTGCCATCATTATTATTAACAAATACCGGGTAAAATACATATTCACTTATTTTAGGATTCTTTTATAAATATAAAATCCGGCTGCATTTTCGGGCGACTTGAGAAAATTAGGGCCATCGAAAACATCGGGATAATCAATATATGTTTCTCTAAATTTAGAGGCGTTTTTCTTTATGTATTCAAGATATGGATAAGGCAAGTCCATTGAAGGAGTATAAATAAAATAGTCTATTTTATCGTATTCACAATCGGAATATGTATGGTATTTCTTCGCATTTGGATAACCTGTGTATAACAGTGCCGAAATTGGACCAAATGCATCTCGGTTCGGATCCAGTTGATTTACTACGGTTAAATCGGTATAAAATAAAACGGCAGGTGATAACATTGATGAATTTACAATTTCACCTTTATTTATATCATTAACAAAATATTTTACCAACCCTTCAGCTGCGCTATTGTAATCAGAATTTATACCGTCGAGATAATCGTATAATAAAAATTTAAACTGAGAATCATACTCAATATACCTGTAAATATCATCCCATATGTACCCGTTATGATTTGGCGATTTTATAATTGAACTATATTTAGATGGATTCAGATTTATCCAGTTAACGAACCTGTAAGGTAATACATGTAATAAGTTCGTTGCAGAAATAACAAATAGGATTATATAAGTAGCAATAGTATTTAATCGAAAGACATTTTTAATTGTACCAGCTAAAAGTATTGCACAAAAAGGAAAAATACTGATATACCACCAATTCGACATTAACGGGAGTAAGGCATTATAAATAAGAACAGTGAAACATACCAGCAGTATAAAGAACTGATTATGTATAAATTTTTTCCTTTCGGTAATATTTCTTTTTTCAGGGAGAAAGAATCGAAATAGTATAATAATTAAATATAGTATTAGTAAACCTATAAAGGGAAAAAATATTGTATTTAGTTGCCATAATGATGTTATTAAATGATCTAAAAAGAATAGAAATCCCCCTTCCAGTCCAAGAAAAAAACCACGAAGACAATTCATATTATGCATTTGTATATAAATTATCCATGGCAGTGTAAATAGCAAAACGATACCATTAGCTACCAGTAATTTGCGGTAACTATTTCGGATATAGAAAAGATGATACACAGCTAAAGTTACTAGTATTGTACCAAACATCACATAATTACAATAAAATAAAAAAATAGAATGTATAATTGATAAAATGAGGTTCTTTGTTTTTTGTTTTTCAATAAACCGGAAATAATGAAACGTTGCAAAAACGCCAAAAAACATTACTAATGCTTGATATTTACACATTCTGGATACTATAAGAAAAGGTATTGAAAATGCATAAATTATTGTTGCGTAAAGCATTAATTTCTTATCGTACTTTGAAATTTGCCCACTTAATTTGTAAACACCAATGATACTTAATAATCCAAATAACAGCGATGGCAGTCTTGCAGCAATCTCATTCAATCCAAATAATTTAAACGAAGATGCTATAAGATAAAAATGAAGCCAGGGATACACAATATGTTGAAATTCATCATTAAAATCATTTCCATTTAATCCGGTAATAAAACTTTTTCCATCATATGCTGTAGGATAACCAAATTTCAGTGTGTTTTTAGCAAGTGCAGCTGTATATGCTTCATCGTGCCATAAACATCTGTAATTGAGACGGTATGATGCGAATACTGTGACAATAAGAAATAGTATAATAAAAATACTATGATTTTTTAGTATGCCTCTCACAGATATAAATAATTTATTCATATTCATGGTATTAAATAGGATTCATCATAATTGAAAAAATAGCAATGCCTGATATCAAGCAAATAAAACAACACAGTCTGAAAGTAAATTTGATATACTTTATTCATATATTGTCATCATCAGTAAATATTACTCATTATAAACGAGCGTCAGCAATCTATTTTGAGATTCTTTTATAAACATAAAATCCTGCTGCATTTTTAGGCGATTTTAAAAAATTAGGACTATCAAAAACATCGGGATAATTAATATATGTTTTTTTAAATTTTGAGGAATTTTCATCTAAATAATCAAGAAATGGAAACGGCACATCCATAAAAGGCGTGTGAATAAAATAGTCTATCTTATCGTAATCGCATTGAGTTAACTTCTGAAATTTCTCAGCATTCGGATAACTCGTGAATATAAGTGTAGAAATTGGTCCGTTGGGAGGCATATCAGGGTTTAGCTGATTTACAACTTTAAGATCGGTATAAAAAAGTACAGCCGGAGATAACAAGGACGAATTAACAATTTTACCTGGATTTGGATCATTCTCAAAATATTTAATCAATCCTTCTGCAGCGCTATCGTAATCCGAATTTATAGCATCAATAAAATCGTATAGTAATATTCTAAATTGAGATTCGTATTGTATGTATCTATAGGCACTATCCCAGATATACCCATTGTGTCTGGGCGATTTAATAATTGAACTATACTTCACAGGATCAATATGCAACCAGTCAATAAATCGAAAAGGCATAACGTGCAACACATTTGTAACCACTACTATAAACACAAGTATATAGGACAGTATAGTATTTAATTGAAAGAATTTTCGAATTGCAATTGCTAAAAATATAGCACAAAAAGGGAAAGCACTTATATACCACCACTCGAGATTTAATGGAATAAATATATTATAAACTAATATTGTAAAAACTATTAATATAAGAAAGAACCAAGAATGTTTTGAATTCGGTTTTTCACTAGAATCAAGTTTTATGGCTGAAAAGTAACGAACAATTTTAATGAGAAAAAAAATAATTAATAGGCTAAAAAAGGGAAAGTATAAGGTATTAAATTGCCAAATTGAAATAATTAAGTGATCCAAAAAAAATGGACCCCCTTCAACAAAACCCAAAAAAAAACTTCGGTAAAAACCCTGATTGTGTACTTGAATATAAATAATCCATGGTAGAGTAAGAAATATTACTATAAAAGTTGCAATTGATAATTGTTGAAAAAAATTTCGTATAACCAGAAGATGATATATACCCAAGCTACCTACTATTGTAACAAAAACAATATAGTTGCTATAAAACAATAAAACCGAATGTATTATAAGAAAAATAAGATACTTAAATTTTTGTTTATCAATAAATTTAAAATAAAAGTACGAAGCAAAAACACCAAAACACATTACCAATGCCTGATATTTACAAAATCGAACACTCACAAGAAAAGGCATTGAAAATGTATAAATTAATGTTGAATATAGCATTAGCTTTTTATCGGCATTTGAAATTTGGTTACTCAATTTATAAACACCAATAATACTAAGCAATCCGAATAGTATTGATGGTATTCGGGCAGCTGTTGTACCTACACCAAAAAGCTTAAATGAAAAAGCAATTATATAATAATGCAACCATGGATGAATTATATTTAATAACTTTTCGTTAAAATCATTTCCATTCATTCGGGTATGAATGCTTTGTCCGTCATACGCTGTAGGAACTCCTGATTTTAAAATATTTTTAGCAAATATTGCCGTGTAACTCTCATCCAACCATAAATACCGATTGTTTATATTATAACTAATAAGTATTGTAGCTATTACGAGCAAACAAACAAACGTTTTGTGATTTTTAAACAGACCTCTAATTAGTTTCATTTTGCTTAGATAAATCATCTATAGTTATATACAAGATTATTTAGAGTAATAAAAATTCATTAGAAGTTGTTTTTCCGGGGCAAATTTTACAAATATCAATGCTATCAATATCCGTAAGAATTTTTTTTCTAAATCCAACATACTTCTGGTTATTCCATATTTCGCGGTATGACCGACTATTAAAAAAGTTGCCTAAACTATATTTTGGATCCAAGGTATCGCAACATGGAAAAACGGATCCATCCCAATTAACTACAATGTGTTCCCAGGGTTTATAACACCAGTTCACTTTAACAATGCCATTATTTGAATATGCATTATAAGTGTAATCTTTATTTAAAGGAATAAATTGCTCGTTTAGTTCCTGATTAACAATTTGTGTTTTTTTAATAGTTATTCTGTCAACACTAAGTTTTTTTGCTAACTGCTTAAATTGGTGTATTTCATGCTCGTTCTCCCTCATTACCAAAAATTGCAAATTTATATATGGTAAGCTTTTTTTAACTCTTTTCTTTTCTTGAATTAAATATTCAATATTCTCAATAACTTTATCATAATTACTGCCGAATCTTATTTTTTCATACGTTTCTCTGGTAGCGCCATCAAAAGATATTATCAGATAGTCTAATTTATTATTTATGAGCATATTTGCATTTTTTTTATTCACAAAATATCCATTCGTACTCATAATTATAAATAATCTTTTTTTATGCGCATATTCAATCATTTTTGATAATTCCTTGTTCATAAAAGGTTCTCCACTATTCCATAGAAATAAGAATATGACTGTATTTTTAATTTGATCAATGATATTCTTAAATTGCTCAATCGTCATATCTCCAATTTTAATATCGAGTTTATTCTGATTTGAAATACACATCGGACATTTTAAATTGCATCGTGATGAGGGCTCAATCATTGCTGAAGTTGGAAAGCAATTTAAAAAAGTGTCCTTTTTGTTTCTATTCATTAAAACTTTTAAGTAATTAAACATTCTACCCAGATGCATTGTGGAACGAATAATACTATATTTCAATTTCCAGATATCTGAAAATTTCACTTTTTGATTATATAATTTAATCATTTGATCTATTATTTTTTTACGCAGTAATACATTATTTGAGGATAGAAAAATTTATTTTGAAAAGTTATGTTTTCGTACTTAAACCCGATCTCCGAAAGCATTTTTTCAATTTTTTCTTTTGTACTAAAATTTGGCTTCAACTGGTATGTCCTTTTTCCAAAGTAAAGACTAAAGAATTCATCAAATTTCTTTTCCAATTTTTTAGATAGTAACCGTAGTAGAAACAGGCAACATTTCTGAATTATAATTACAATTAATTCAATAATAAATATTGTATAGTACCTGTAGGAGTTTTCTTTTTTTACATCTTTAAAAATTAATACCCCATCCTTACTTAAGCCATTATAACATATTTCGAGCAATTTTTTTTGTTTATCAAAAGTTAAGATATTAAGAATTTCGCATAATAAAACCCCTTGCGCATTCTCAAACTCATATTCAACAGCATCACTAACAACATATTTTATGTTTTCCCTATTTCCGACTGATTTTTCTGCTATTTCAATCCTACTAGCCGAGAGATCGATACCCGTAATAGTTCTCTCACTATTTTTTAAAGCAAGATAATTAGTCATAGCTCCATGCCCACAACCTAAATCAATTATTTTACCTCTTTTAGGAAGTAATTTATCTATAATTTTAATAGGCATGTATGCAAATCGGCTATTTATAACCGTTTTTTCTCTCCACTTTAATTTTCCATACAAATTATATATTCCATTTAAATCATTTTGTAAATCTGTTTCCATCAAATCATTATTTTTTAATAGTAGAACTCACTGTAATCTGAATTATCTCGTTATTGCTAAAAAACCTTGGAGAACCAAAATTAATACCTGAACTTACAGACATATAAATTCCATTTATAGTATGAATCCCTTTTTGTATAGTATAAAAAATACTGTTCTTAACAAACTGGTATGAATGATACCCTGTTTCAGTACATTCAGATGGAAGTATTATTGCTCCTAAATATGGTATACAAATTTGACCGGCATGTAAATGTCCACTTAATACTAATTTAATGGCTTCGTTTTTAATTTGATAAATTACCTCGGGTGAATGACTTAATAAAATAGTTGGGTATTGAAAATCTTCATTTATAACCTCTTTATAAGCAGTATAAGTTGGAGAATAAATATTAAAAATTCCTAAAATATTTATTTTGTACCCATTAATTGTCAACGTTTGAAACGTATTTTCAAGAATTCTTATTTTTTGAGTATTAATATTTTCAAGTATCTTTTCTTTAATCGGAATCTCAGTATTTCCAAAAACCATATATACCCCATATTTAGCAATCAAAGATTCAATTAGACAAATACTTTTTATTAGTTCTTCATCTGACTTAACTTTATAGTGAAAAATATCTCCTGTTAAACATATAATATCAGGATTTAAACTGTTTATTTTTTCTATAAGTTTTAAATGACTCTTTTTAACTTTTTTCAGGTGCATATCAGATATATGGATAATAATCAATTCATTTATTTTAACGTACGAATTTATTTTAACGTACGAATTTATTTTTAAACTTTTATCTACAATTTTAACCCGAAAAGTATCATGAAAGAATTTAATACAAATAAAGAAAATTATGCAAAGTCCCAGAATAGAAATAAAACGCTTAAACCAACTTTTTTTCTTCACCCTTTATAACATGTATTAAACACTGTATATAAGCTATTTATTTATTAACTGATTTGTAACCCTCAAAATCAAGAATTCCATTTCCTGAATAACACATTACAATTACAGGCTTTTTTTTATTTTTCTTTGCTTCTAATGCAAGATCAATAGTTGCTTTAATCGCATGACATGTTTCAGGAGCCGGGATTATTCCATATAGTTTTGCAAAGAGCTTACCAGCATCAAAAGCCTGCTTTTGATCGTAGGCATACGCTTCTAACAAATTTAGGTGCCTAAGGAGCCCTATAACGGTTGAGCCATTGTGTTGCCTTAGCCCTCCAACATGTACTGGTGGTGGCATATAATCATTTCCTAATGTATACGATAAAGTAAGTGGACTTAATCTACCGGGATCAGCATAATCGTATTTATATTCACCGGTTGTCAGCCTGGGAGCTGCTGTTGATTCTGCCGCAATTAAACGCAGTTGATCATTTTTTAATTTCTCTTCCAGAAATGGACCTGCAAATCCTCCCAGATTACTACCCCCTCCACAACAAGCTATTAAAATATTCGGTTCTTCATTGTATAACTTAAGTTGTTCAATCGTTTCAAGGCCAATTACAGATTGATGCAATAGAACATGAGGCAAATTGCTTCCCGATACATATTTATATTGCGGATTTTCACTTACAAAAGAAATAGCTTCTCCAATACTTATCCCTAAAGATCCATAAGAATCAGGATCCTTGGACAATATTTCCTTACCTAGCCAAGTATGTTCACTTGGAGAATCAATTATTTCAGTACCCAACAGTTTACACCAGTCAACCCGATATGGTTTTTGCTTTCTGGATATTTTAACCCAAAATACCTTACATTCCAATTCAAAGGCATTTGCTGCCCACGACATTGCTAAGCCCCATTGCCCCGCCCCTGTTTCGGTAACCAATCCTTTGGCACCCTCCTCTTTTGCATAATACGCCTGTGCTATTGCCGAATTTAACTTAAAACTATGCGTAGGTAGCAGATCTTCCCTTTTTATATATATTCGAGCATTGGTCCCAAGATATTTTTCAAATTTTGTAGCACGAAGTAAAGGAGTTGGTCTGCCAATTTCAGAATACTTTTGCCTCACTTCATCGGGTATTTTAACCCATTTCTCGGTGTTGGCATCCTGCTCATTTAACGTTTGAAGCCTGATTTTATTCATTCGTTCAATCCGGGAACCTCCTTCATCTATTACATCTTTAACAGTTGGTAAAGGTTCTGGTAAATCATGCTGAATGTTATACCAATAATCAGGTATCGTATTAGTAATTTTTTGATCCGGATTCATAAATTAATGATTATAATACTGGTTACAAACAATTTAGTGCTATTATAAGATATTCGAATCACCATTACGTGCTTTTGGCAACAACACATCTTTAATCCACTTAAAATCGGGTTCAATACTCAAGGCTTCTTCAAAAATTGAAATTGCCATTTCAAATTTTTTGTCCATTAAATATGCTCTCCCCAGCCAGTTTAATAAACTCAGGTAATACCAATTATGCTTTACACTACCTTGGTCTTTTTCAAATAATTTCCTTGATTTTAAATAACACTCTATAGCTTCATCGATACTACCACCATATTCAACAGGAGTAAATAATTTTGAACACCCCATCTCAAGCCATACTATCGGTTCGTTTTTGTTATAGCTCATTGCTAAAATCAAATATAAAGAAGCTTTTGGACCAAGTTTCATGATATTCTCTGATTCAAACCCCATTTCTATTCCACACAAACCTGCTTTAAGGGCATAAACTTCTGCCCATTTATTATTTAGTTTAAGTAGAGTGTCGGTATTCCTGAGAGTGATATCTTTGTATTTATCGTAAATCTCCCTATTGTTAAGTGTTAGTGAGGTTTTTAACAAACCATATTGTGTCTTGGTTAATTCATAAAGTAACAAACTATCTTGCTTATTCTGGAAATATAATAACTCATATTCTTTCAGAGCATTTTCCCAAAGCTCAATACTATTATTCAAAAATGCTTTGTAGGCTATTTCTTTAGTCTCTTCTGCTAGAATGCTATTGCTCGCTAACAGACTATCAAACAACTGAAAAAAGCTGGCAATTATAATAACAAATCTTATGAGATATTGATTCATACTAATAATATAGAATCTAATTCGAGAAAATTGTTTTGTCAGTGCAAAAGGTATTGATATTATTTAAACAGTTCATTCCTCTTTAATTTTTTCAATTTGTCCTTTACTTCACAGGATTTCTTATTGAAACCTTTTTTCTTATATGCTTTAACCAAATAATAATTCGCCAAATAGTTATAGGGGTCTTTTGATAGTACAATAATAAACTGATTTATTGCTTCGTCAATATTACTAAAATAGCCAGGTATTAATAAATTATTTACCCCCTTAGCAAGGTGTGCGATTGAGTTTTTAGGTTCTAATTGCAGTGCTATTTCATATGCATATTCAGCAAAATTCATATATTCAAATACACCTCTATTCCATAGTTCTTTTTCTTTTCGCGATATTATGGCAGAAGTCAAACCTAATTTAGCATAATAGTTTGCATTAAAAGGAAACTGATCTGCCAACTTTAAATACATATCAAATGCTTTTAAATAATTATTTCTGGCAAACAATGAGTCCGCAATTCTTTCTTTTTCTTCCGTATCAATAATCGTCTGCAAAATATTTTTATCTAAATTGGTATTTAGTGATCGGAAATTGTTTATTTTCCATTCATTCTGTTCTATCACCACTTCACAAATAAGCTTTTTTTGTGATCCTGTTACAGCATCAAATAATAGTACAAGCACCTTCCCTCTAGTATTTTTCTTTAACTGATCGGGAAATATTACGTAATTCATAGTAAAAGCACTTGTTCTATACCATTCTCCAAAACAACTTTGTGGGCGGTATGAATATTTTGTTGTTTTTGCTTTCAATTTATCCGATAAAAAATTAAAAGCCTGCTCAGGAGCCCATTGTTGTAAACAATCGTAATATATTTCAACCATAGAATCGGGCGATGGTTTATTTTGTAGTTTTTCGCAACTCGTAAGTAATACTAAATTGCAAACAAAAAAAATTAAACTTCTTTTCATCGGTTAAATTGGTTTACTATATTAAAATTTATCCGGTATATTGTTCAAGGAATGAAATCTACATAACTGATTATAACCACACCTGACTATTTACTTATTCGTTTATAAATATATAAGCCTGTAAAATTATTTGGTGTAGTCATAAAATTAGGACTATCAAAAATATCTGGAAAATCGATATAGATTTTTTTGAATTTTGATTTATTCATCTCAAGATACGATAAATAAGGAAATGGCACATCCATTCTGGGCGAAACAATAAAAAAATCTATATCATCGTATTCCGATGAATTTAAATGAGCATATTTTTTGGCATTTGGATAATCGCTATAAACAAGTGCTGAAAAAGGGCCAAAAGGATGCATTGCAGAATCTAATTGGTTAACAATTTTTAAATTGGTATAAAATAATATATATCCGTCAAAAACAGTTGATTGTATGATTTGATTATCCGTGCTATTACTCGATAAAAAGTTAATTATACCTTCGGCCCTACTATCGTAATCGTGAAAAATTGAATTTAAAAATGAATACGAAGTAATTTCATACTTACATTCATGTTTTATGTAATCATAAATATGCAAGGGCGAAAAAAAACGTTGAATTCGAACTGGCGATTTTACATAGTTGTTCAAACTAACTGTATTAATAACCATATAGTCAATTAGTTTAAATGGCATTATATGAAAAAAATTTGTTAACGTAATAATCCCTACACATAATACTCCTATAATTCTATTCATATTTAAAATCTTATATACAACTACAGAAGTTATTATACAAAAGAATGGAAAGAGGCATACAAAATACCAATGATAACATACAGGTAATAGTATGCAAAATAGAAATATGTTCGATGCACAAATAGCTATAAATAATAAAATTTCGGGTTTTTTAAATCCTTCTCCAAAAAACTTCACTGATTTCTTAAAGAAAAACCTATAAAGGAAATAGACCAATACATAAATAGTAAATATACCAATAAATGGAAAATATATAGAATTTATCTGCCAAAAAACAGTAATCAGATTATTAAATAATATATCAACCCCATTTTCAATACCAGATAAAAACCCTGCGTAATAGTTCGTTGTTAATCGAATATATAACAACTATGGGAGAGTTAATAATGCTATTGCAAAAACTGATAGCAAAAAGGACTTATTCTTTTTTCTGACAAAAACAAAATGATATAAAAAAACACTTCCAATTATCCCCGGAAAATCCAAATAATTTGAGTGAAACAGTAATATTGAAAATAAGGCGAAAAAAATAAGATACT
>DAOVYZ010000391.1 GCA_030635365.1 Bacteroidales bacterium | reverse complement strand
GGGAAAAGGCTTCCGGTTTGTTGAGAGCAGCCATTTGGTAAGGTCATCTTATAGGGCAGAAAATCATGCCTTGCCTGCCGGCAGGCAGGTTTGTTCACATTAAATGATGGGTTTGATGGAAAAGGTCAATGTTAAATTTGAAGATCTGGGTTTAATAGAATATAAAAATGCATGGAATTACCAGGAAAATATTTTTTCTGAATATGTTGAAACAAAAGCAGAAAATAGAAGATTGTCTGATAATGAGCAAAAGGGAATTGAAGGCAGGATGCTTTTCTGTGAACACCCACACGTATACACATTAGGTAAAAGTGGAGAACAAAACAATTTATTAATTAATAATGAGTTTTTAAATAAAATACAAGCGACATATTTTAAAACAAATCGAGGAGGAGATATTACTTATCATGGGCCAGGACAAATAGTTGGTTATCCGATTATCGACCTTGAGCAATTTAATTTGCAGGTGAAACAATATATTGCTAAATTGGAA
The DNA here is from genome assembly GCA_030635365.1 of Bacteroidales bacterium. Classification (GTDB taxonomy): domain Bacteria; phylum Bacteroidota; class Bacteroidia; order Bacteroidales; family UBA12077; genus UBA12077. Next base: position 3,584 of record DAOVYZ010000391.1, on the reverse strand, counting down.
CTTTCAATTATACATACTTTAAAAAAGTTTGGAATAAATTCTGAAAGATTAGAAGGGGCGACTGGTGTATGGTTAGATACAAATAACCGGTATACGAGAAAAATATGTGCAATAGGTGTTAAGGCAAGCAGGTTTATTACAATGCACGGATTTGCTTTAAATGTTAACACCAATCTTGAATATTTTAATCATATAAACCCTTGTGGGTTTATGGATAAAGGAGTAACATCTATGGAGAAGGAACTTGGAAAGAAGATTGATATTGAAGACGTAAAAGATGTTTTAAAAATTAAGATGGAAGAAATATTTGGGATGAACCTAAAAAAGTAAAAAATATGGAAATTATATATGGAAAAAAGATGGTTGCTAAAAAAACAAGGAGGCAACGAAGAAATTGAAAAACTGGCTAATGAACTAAATATTGAACCTATACTTGCAAATCTCTTGATTCAAAGAGGTGTTAAAACTTATAACGAAGCCAAAGTTTTTTTTCGTCCTGAACTTGAAGGTTTACACGACCCCTTCTTGATGAAAGATATGAATCTTGCTATTGAACGCATTGAGAAGGCTATACAAAATAATGAAAATATACTTATTTATGGCGATTATGATGTTGACGGAACAACATCTGTTGCTCTAGTATACTCATTTTTAAAAGAATTCTACGATAATGTTGGATACTACGTTCCCGACAGGTATAGTGAAGGTTATGGTATTTCTTTACAGGGAATTCAGCATGCCCAGGAAAATAACTTTTCCTTGATTATTGCTCTTGATTGTGGAATAAAGGCTAATGATAAAATTGATTATGCAAAAAGGCATAACATAGACTTTATTATTTGTGACCACCATTTCCCGGGAGATGAATTGCCCAATGCAGTAGCAGCATTGGACCCTAAAAGAAAAGATTGTAGTTACCCTTATAAAGATTTATCGGGTTGTGGTGTTGGATTTAAATTAATACAAGCCTACGCAAAAACTAATAATATACCTTTTGAAAACTTAATGAAATTTCTTGACCTGGTAGTTGTTAGTATTGCTTCTGATATTGTGCCAATTGTTGATGAGAATAGAATATTAGCGTACTATGGATTGAAACAATTAAATAAAGATCCGAGAGAGGGATTAAAATCAATTATAAACTTATCAGGTTTAGTAGGCAAGCAGATAGCAATTGAAGATATCGTATTTAAAATTGGCCCAAGAATTAATGCAGCCGGAAGAATGGAGTCTGCAGATAAAGCAGTGGAACTACTTTTGGCTATTAATGCAAGGAAAGCAAAAGCAGCAGCAAATAGCATTAATTATTTTAATGATGCACGGAAAAATATCGACCGAAATATTACCCAGGACGCTTTAAGAATGCTTTCTCAGGAACAAGAATCAGGTAAAAGAAGATCAACAGTTCTTTATAATCCTGAATGGCATAAAGGTGTTGTAGGTATTGTAGCTTCGCGATTAATTGAAACATATTACCGCCCTACGGTTATATTAACCTCCTCAAATGGATTAGCTACGGGCTCGGCAAGATCAGTTATTGGATACGATATATATCAGGCAATTGAGTCATGTAGTGATTTGCTCGAAAATTTTGGAGGGCATATGTATGCTGCCGGCTTAACATTGAAAATTGAAAAGATTCCTGAGTTTAATAAGCGTTTTGAGAAATATGTTAAGGATACTATACACGAAACCCAACTAATTCCTCAGGTAGATATTGATGCTAGGCTCAAATTAAATGAAATTACACCTAAGTTTTATCGAATACTAAAACAGTTTCAGCCCTTTGGGCCTGAAAATATGGCTCCGGTTTTTGTGACTAAGAATGTCGCAGATAATGGAGAAGGAAGATTAGTTGGTGCAAGCAAGGAACATGTAAAGCTTTCCCTTATCCAGGAAGATGATCCATTTATTAATTTCCCGGCAATAGCTTTTCAGCAGGCTAATCTTTATGAATATATTGCTTCGGGAGATTTTTTTGATATCTGCTATTCAATTGATGAAAACTGTTTTAGGGGTATTACTAATTTACAACTTAATTTAAAAGACATTAAAGTGAATAGTAACGTCGAGATTATGGAAGATTAATTTAAAATTTAATTCTTATCTGTGCCTTAATTTCTGATTTAGTATTCCCGTTTATCTGATTTAATCCTGACGATATAGTTTCAATATTTGAATAATAAGTTTGAGAGTAGCGTAACCAAACATCCATAAATTTGCCTACAGAATATTTAAGGTTAAAGTAAACCCTGCTTCCTTTGGAGTAATATGCCGGTATCGAATATGCATATAAAATATCACTTTCATAAGCATATATTCTTGTATTGTATGAGTCGGTATCGAAAACAGCGAATCTCATGTTAAAAGAAAGTGGTATTTTCTTTAAATCGTAAATAATATCTTGATATACCATATAGCCATATTCTGTTTTCTCATTATCTTTTGAAAACTTTGAAGTTTCAATTCTGCTTTTTAATGATAACTGATCGCTAATTATATAGCTTGAGTGAAACCTGATTTTTAAATTATTTTGTTTAATAAGTTTATCAATTCCCGAGTCTGACTTATGGCTTATAGATTTATCTTCATTTTTGATTCTTAGATATATGCTAAAATTTCTTATTGGCTTATAGTCTGTTTGAAAAAACCAGTCATAACCGTTCGAAGGTGCATCAGCCCTGAATTTTAACCAGGGGAATTTATACTGATCGAAATATCCGGTTATTTGCCAGTTTTTTATTGGATGTATTTCGATACCTAAATATAATCCTGACTCATTGCTATTACCGGATGATTCAGCAAAAGCGTTACCGTAGTTTGAATGGTAATTCCTTTGATAATATCGATGGATGGCAGAAAGAGTAATCTGAGGTGCAAGATTTGCCAGAATACCATTGATAAAAGCTTTTCCACCGTTTTCACTAATAGCTTCTTCGCCAAAAAGTATTAACTCCTTAAAACCAAATTGATAATCGATACTTAGATTTGAATTCTTTTTTCCTCTAAAATCAAATTGATTTTCCGGGCTTATATTTTTAACAAGTTCGGCATTATAATTATAACTTAAGCCAGTTATACCAATATTAAAGTTTGAATGGTTGTAAGTAATATTTCCTCCTGCTATTATTTCTTTAATTATGTCCTTATTTATTGTTTCAGAATGAGTTGAATGATATCCGGTATTGAGGAATGAAGAAATACTGGAGATGCTATTTTCTGTACTATCCAGTATATTAGCATCTATATTTTTCTTAGAGTAAAATGCAGAGATTTCTATATTTTTGATGGCAACAGTAGTTCCAATTCCTCTCATGAATTGATTTTCGTTGGTTGATGAGTATTTTTTCAATCCCTGTGATTTTTTTCTAACATTAAGTACATAGGGAGATTTTCCCTGGGCTACACTTGGCCATACAATAAGGCCTTGCCCGAATTTTGCTTCATAATCTCCTAAAGTGATAGTTTTAACGATTCCAATATCATTAAGCTGAAGATGAGCAGAATAATAATCAAAACCATTTTTGTTAGTTCCCGAAAAGAATTCTTCACCCGGGTCTTTTTCGGCAGTTAAACCCCAATAT
>DAOVYZ010000442.1 GCA_030635365.1 Bacteroidales bacterium | reverse complement strand
GCAAAATAGCTGATAATCATCATGCTTTTAAAGTTGGTTTCATACAAAATGATAAGGTTATTATAAAATTAAGAAAACGATTTGACAACTTTGATAAATCATTTTTAAAGCAAATAATTTCAGAAGGAAAAGAAAAAAAGATATTTAATGTTAATAATATAGATATAACGATAAAAAATATTCAAATCGCACTTCGTGGTATGGAAATTGAATTCATTAAAAATAAATTAAATGAAGATTGCCAAAAACAGCTTGATAACTTTTTAGATATGATAAGTACAGGTATTTTACAAATATCCTGAAAGGCATTTTATTAATAACTCATTAATGTAGAAAAAATGTATATTGATTCAATTGGTCATTACTTACCAAAAAATTTGATCCCCAATGATTACTTTTTAGATATAAATGGATTATCGGATGAATGGATTTTCTCCAGAACAGGAATTAAAACAAGGACAAAAGCTTCTGAAAATGAAACAACCCATACAATGGGAATTGAAGCCGTAAATAATGCACTTAATAATTTAACATATCCAATAAAAGAGGTAGACCTTGTTATTGGAGCTTCCTATACGCCATACGATACTGTGGGTACACTTGCACACGCCATTCAAAGGGAATTCAATCTTGAAAATGCAAAAGCTATTTACATATCATCTGCATGTTCTTCTTTAATAAATGCCATAGAAATTGTAGAAGGGTATTTCGCTGCCGGGAAATCTGAACATGCATTAATAGTAGTTTCTGAGCACAACTCTGCTTATAGTAATGAAGATGATGAAAAAAGCGGTCATTTATGGGGAGACGGAGCTGGTGCTATTTTTATTTCAAAAGATCAAACAAACTCAAATCAACCTAGCATTAAAGATATATATACCAAAGGCTTGGGGCATATTGGCAAAGGTGTTGATGGTGTTTCTTTACACCCATCAAACGGAGGTTTATTAATGCCATATGGTAAAGATGTTTTTGTTCATGCATGCAATTTTATGGTTGATGCACTAGAAATTATCTTAAATAGAAATAATATATCAATAGATGATTTAACCTATATAATTCCTCACCAGGCAAATATTAGAATAATTGATCATATAGCGCACAGTTTAAAAATTCCTAATGAAAAAATGATAACAAATATTGAAGAATTAGGAAATACTGGTTGTGCAAGTACACTAATCGCTTTATCTCAAAATTTAGATAAAATTAAAAAGGATTCCCAAGTTGGTCTTACCGTTTTTGGTGGAGGCTATTCTTGTGGCTCTTTATTAATACAATTTTAGAAGTTTATGACTTTAAATAAAAGAGGAAGTTCAAAGCAATTACAACTTCCTCTTCTTAAATTATATAGGTCTGTAATTGTAACTTTTCCTTTCCAGCCTTTTTAGGTGCGTACTTAAGCTTTTCAAAAAACTTTCATAATTTTTACTTTCTGAGTCTGTCCAAACTACTTCTGATAAGGCACACATTCTTGGTAAAATCATATATTCCAAATGTTCTTCAGTTACAATATACTCAGTCCAAACATTTGCTTGCGCTCCTAAAATATATTTTGCTTCTGCTTCCGATAATTCTTTCGGTATTGGTTCATATTTATAAACATCTTCCAAACTTGTAAATCCTCCTATAGCAAAAGGTTCTGACTCAGGTTCTCCTTGATAATGATCAAAGTAACATTCATCATTTGGAGACATCACAACATAGTGCCCCATCTTTGCAGATTTTATTCCTCCTTCTGTTCCTCTCCATGACATAACTGTAGCTTCAGGAGCTAATCCTCCTTCAAGAATCTCATCCCAACCAATAAGTTTCTTATCGTTAGCCAATAAATACTTTTCAACTCTTCGAATAAAATATGATTGTAATTCAAACTCATTCTCCAATCCTTCATCCTTTATCCTCTTTTGACATTTAGAGCATACCTCCCATTGTTTTTTGGGACATTCGTCTCCTCCAATATGAATGTATTTACCGGGGAATAACTGTACTACCTCTGCTAAAACATTTTCTAAAAATTCAAAAGTTTTATCATTGCCTGCGCAATATACATCCTCAAAAACACCCCAGGTTTTAGCAACTTTATAAGGTCCTCCTGCACATCCATACTCTGGATAAGCAGCCAAAGCAGCCAAAGAGTGTCCCGGCATTTCAATTTCAGGAACTATTGTTATGAACCTATCTGATGCATACTGAACTATTTCTTTAATATCTTCTTGCGAATAAAAACCACTATGCGGAATTCCATCAAACTTACCTGAATTTTTACCAATAACAGTTTCATCTCTAAAAGAACCTACCTCAGTAAGTTTAGGATATTTTTTTATTTCTATTCGCCACCCTTGATCTTCTGTTAAATGCCAATGAAATGTATTCATTTTATGCATTGCCAATAAATCAATATATCTTTTAACAAATTCTTTATCGTAAAAATGTCTGCATACATCTAAGTGCATACCTCTCCACTCAAATCTTGGTTTATCATAAATCTTTACTCCTTTAACAACATTCCCAAATTGATTTTCCTTTTCAGGGATATCGTTACTTAATAACTGCAAAAGTGTTTGCACACCATAAAATACACCATTTGGAGTTTGCGCCGTTATGCTTACATTCTTTTTTGAAACATCTAATAAATACCCTTCCAGTCCAATACCGGCATCCTCTTCTTGATCCAATACCACACTATTGTTCCCAGAATAGTTCTCTGTAGTTGTTACTTTTAGATCTAAATTCAGATTTTTAAGAATCTCATCTTTCAAATAAAGTGCTGCCTTTTCAAAACCATCATCTCCATGTTGAAATACTATTGCAGTATTTTTATTAATTGAAAAAGATTGTTTTGTTACTTCAATTTTCAAAGGTTTTGGAATAATAGAAATATCTGTTTTCGATTCCTGTTCTTGACAAGAATAAATAGTAAGAATAATACCCACTAGTAATACAAGTTTTTTCATGATTAACAGTTTTTAGAAATAAAATTTATTAATACTTTTTCTAACTCATCCTTTTCCTCAATAAAGCCCATGTGACCTGAATTATTGAGAATATAGACTTCTGATTTTGGAGGGGGTATTATTTTTTCAATTATGGTTCTAAAATTAATATAATTATCTTTTTTTCCTAATACATATAAAAAAGGTTTTTTAGAGTTTGCTAAAATATTCGTCTGATCAGGACGATTAATCATACAATACAAATTAGCAATAATTCCTTTTGCTTTTGTCTGTACAGCAATTTGTATGGTTTTCTCAATACTAGCTCTATATTTATATAGGTTATCTGTTGCAAATGCATTTGGAATATTTATTGCCGCTATTAGTTCCTTCTTTCCTTTTTTAACAAACTCTATTTCCCGAAATCGCTTATTAACAATTTCGTCTGTATCGGCAAATGGATGCGAATGAAACAATGAAAAACCAAATAATTTTTCAGAAAAAAGTTTATGAAACATTAATGCTACATAACCTCCCATAGAATGTCCTATTAAAAAACAATCTTTGATTTCTAATTCATC
>DAOVYZ010000501.1 GCA_030635365.1 Bacteroidales bacterium | reverse complement strand
TGTAGAAGTAATAAGAATATGTGTATTGTTAAAAGGAATAATATTATAAAATAGCATTCCTTTTAACTTTTCATGATCCGAAAGTAATATGAGCGAATCATTAACAATAGAATATAATCCCTTTCCTTTTTGACCCACATAAACCTGATTATTTATAATCCCCGGTGAAGAAAAAAAAGTGTTTGATTCCCAAATTTTTATTTGTTTTGTATCAATGTTATACCTAAATAACTTTTTATTTGTTTGGAAATAAACATTGTTGTTTATTAACCTGACATTCCATACATCCGAAAATTTTCCTAAATTTTGATCGAGCTGTTTGTTAATAGAATGGTATTCCCAACAACCATATTGATTTGGCCTTAAATAAGCCAATTCACCCGGTTTGCCAAAATAAATAATACCGGTATTTTGATCAATCTTAAAAGAATATATAACTCCCGGTTCTCCTGTATCAATAATTTTCCAATTCTCTCCATCATATTCTTGTATACCGGGCACACTCGCTATATATATTAACCCACGAGGCCCTTCTTCAATATAAAAAATCTGATTGCTATTAATACATTCACAAGAATATATAAAGTAATCAGGATGCCCAACAATTGTCTGAGCTATTGAATTAAATGCTTGAATAAAAATTATTAAGTAAAGTATAGATACTCTCATACAATAAAAAATAAATTTGTGAAATTTTTCAGATGCATTAAAAATACAAACAAACATTTAATTCGTCAAATTATTGACTTAGTACTTACTTGGATTTTTTATAGTTAACCAAACAATATAATGATGACAAAGGTTATAGCAATAATTTATTTAGCCCCATATTGGACAGTCCATTAATCTTTACCATGAGTTTATACAATTAGTACGGTATAACTAAATGTACATTACTACCGTTAAAGACGGTGTTTTTCTATGTTTAAGCAAAAATTAAAATAAATGTTTTAAACACTTGTTTAAAACGAATGTTTTACTTATCTTGCGCTATGAAAATTTATGTATATGGGTAAAAAGCAAAATACACAAGAAAAAATATTAGATTCTGCTACCGAATTATTTCTTGAAAAAGGTTATGACAGAACTAGTGTAAGGGAAATAGCATCAAAAGCAAAAATCAATATTTCATTAATGAATTATTATTTTAGGAGTAAAGAAATGCTTTTTGAGACCATAATTAATTTGCTAATCGGAAAAACTTCTGTATCATTAAAAGAAATATTAGATTCTGATTTAGAATTAAACAAAAAGATTGAACTATATATTTCAGAGTATATTAATATGCTAATTAGTAATCCACTGTTAATAGCATTTGTAATAGCAGTTTTGAATAGAAATCCTGAAAAGCTACTTAGCTTAAAAGTAACTGATAATTTGTATAACACAGATGTATTTACTAAGCAACTGGAAGAAGAATATAACCATGGAAAAATTCGAAAAATAAACCCTGAACAGTTTTATTTAAATATGTTATCATTAATTACTTTTCCTTTTGCGATTAAACATATAATTAATGATAAAAATAAATTCTCAAATAAAGATTTTAAAGCATTCATAATTGATAGAAAAGAAATAATATACAATATGCTTATGTGTTACTTAAAACCTTAATTATAAATTAAACTATTATGTTATGAGAAAGAGTAATGTTAAAATTAAAATGAGATTATTATATATAATTTTGTTAATTTCTGTTACAGGAATAATTTCTTCTTGTAAGACTCCCGAGTATATACCCAATATGGTAAATACACCTATGTTCAATAATAAAGGTGAGTTTCAGGCAAACATTGCTACAGGAACCAGTGTTTTTGATGCTCAGGTTGCTTATTCTGTTACTGACCATATAGGGCTTATGGTTAACTCTAGTTTTGCAGATCATACTGATGATTCTACTGACGAATTTCATAAACACATGATTTTTGAAGGTGGTGTTGGTTATTATAACAAGATAGGTACAAAGGGGCGTTATGAAATATTTGGTGGATACGGTTTTGGAGAAGTTGAAGGTTACGAAGAAAGTTTTACAGATTCGTATGCTGATGCAAAATTTCGACGGTTCTTTATTCAACCGGCAATAGGACTTTCTAACAATGTATTTGATGGTAGTTTTGCTCCACGTATCTGTTTGATTAGCTTAAAGAGTGACGAATATAAAAAGAGTGAGTATGAGGTATTTATTGAGCCGGTGATAACTGCTAAAGTGGGATATCGGTATGTAAAGTTTATTATGCAATTTGGATTATCAATTCCATTTGGGGGTGCTGATCAGGTTTATTTTGATTCACAGCCATTAATATTTAATATAGGAATGCATTTTAATTTGGGTAGATGGTGGGATGACTATTAATTTATTTCAGAAGATTGTTAATTACTTCAGGATAGTGTTTGTATTCTAATTCATGAACTTTCTTAGCGACATCTTTAGGGGTGTCGCTATTATTTACAGCACATTTAGCTTGAAAAATAATATTCCCATCATCATACTTTTCATTAACATAATGAATTGTTATGCCCGATTCTTTTTCTTGATCTTCTAC
>DAOVYZ010000454.1 GCA_030635365.1 Bacteroidales bacterium | reverse complement strand
CTTATTTCTTGTAAATTGAAATTGTTTCATGTTTCAAATTTGTAGTTTAAAAAGGAATTATTATATTTGCAGCATCATATTCAAACATCCTTTCCAATTAAGGGCGTTTGATTTATAGAGAAGAGGGGAGAGATTAGGCTCTGAGAACCTCTAGCAACCTACTCAAAATATAGTTAAGGTGCTAAAACCTAACCCAATCCCATTTTGGGAGGGAATTATAAACTAAACGCTTTAAAATCATGAAAAGAAAGTTTTTTAGTACAAATTATTACTTATTAGGTTTAAAAATAGCCTTTCATTTTTCCTTTAACAACTTTATTATGCCGCTTATGCCTATGTGCATGCGCTAGTTTGGAGAGTTGATTAAAATCTTTCCTAATTTAATTAATGCCTTACAGGCAAAGAGTATCATATTTTTTAAATCGGTATAATTATGTCATATAGAGTTGTTAAGTTCGGGGGGTCAAACCTTAAAGATGTTCAGGGGATAAAAAAGGTAATAAAGGCAATTCAAAATTACAATCAGCCTTTAGTAATTGTTGTCTCAGCTTTTTATGGAATGACAAACAGGCTTATTGAAGCAATTGAAAATGCAAAATTAAATAAATTAGATATTGATGAACTTGTAACAGATATTTATAACAATAAGTTAGAAAATGTAACACAATCAGTATCAGATGAAGATTTGATCAATAAGTTTAAAGATGAACTTAATAAAAGATTAAAAGAATTAAAAGAATTCTTTTTAGGGATTAGCTATATAAAGGATATTCCTCCTTTCTTATATGATGAAATTTTAAGTTATGGTGAACGCTTCAGTTCATTAAGCCTTCATTACATCTTAAAAGATATTGGTATTGATTGTAGAGAAGTTTTTCCTGAAGATATAGGATTAATTACAGATGGAGAATTTGTTAATGCAACCGTAAATTTCAAATTATCTTCGGAGGCTCTAAATAAGAGCCTTTCAAGTAATTTAACATATATAATTCCGGGATTTTACGGTGTTTCGGAAAAAGGGAAAACAACTTTATTGGGACGAGGAGGTACCGATTATTCTGCAGCAGCGATAGCATCCTGCTTGAATGCCGATTCGCTTGATTTGTGGAAAGATGTAGAAGGATTTTTAAGTGCTGATCCAAAAATTGTAGATACTCCGGTAAATATAGAATCTCTCACATATGCAGAAGCTGCTGAGCTTGCATATTTTGGCTCTAAAATTTTGCATCCCAGGACACCTGAGCCTTTAGCAAAGAAAAAAATCCCAATAAGAATATTTAATATAGATAACTCATACGATGGAATACGTCCACTTACTATTATTAATGGTAAAGAAAGAATAACAAACGATGTTATAAAAAGTGTTTCGTATAGTGATGATTTTGGGATTATTAAATTGAAAGGTTCAGGGGTAGGTATTAAACCGGGAATACTTGCAAAATCGACGGTGGAGCTTGATAACGCAAATATTAACATTAAATCTGTAATCACATCGCAAACAGCAATTAACATTTTGCTTTCCAGCAAAGATTTGAAGAAAGCTAAAAATGTAATTGAGCAAAAAGATATTCATGGCATAAATGAAGTAGAAATACATGGTGATATATCAATAATTGCAGCTGTGGGCGAAGGGTTAACAACACAGTCCGGTGTAGCAGCAAGAATATTTGGTGCTGTAGCCCGAAAAGGGATAAACGTAAGAATTATATCATTTGGAGCAAGCCTGGTTGCTGTATATTTTATAGTAGATCGAAAAGATCGAAGTGAAACAATTTATGAAATACATAAAGAATTTTTTGTAAATGAGGACACTTGTAAATGTGTACAATGAATACCTGCCAAGAAAAATAGGAATAATGTATTTAAGAAATGAGCAGAAAAGTAATTTCAAAAAACACTAAAATTTTAAATTAAAAAAATCAATAAAATGGAAACATATAAATTCGAAACATTACAAATTCATGCAGGACAAGAGCCTGATCCGGTAACACGATCGCGAGCTGTACCAATTTACCAGACAACATCCTATAATTTTCGTGATTCGGAACATGGTGCAAATCTTTTTGCACTGAAAGAAGAGGGTAATATTTATACCCGTATTATGAACCCGACAACTGATGTGTTGGAAAAAAGAATTGCTGCTCTTGAAGGAGGAAAAGCAGCATTGGTTGTTGCATCAGGGCATGCAGCACAGTTTGTAGCACTGAATAACATATTAAAACAAGGAGATAACTTTGTGTCAAGTCCTTATCTGTATGGAGGGACATACAATCAGTTTAAGGTATCATTTAAAAATCTTGGAATAGATGTACGATTTGCTAATACGGATAAAGTTGAGGATTTTGAATCATTAATTGATGAAGGAACGAAAGTAATTTATCTTGAGACAATAGGTAATCCTGGTTTTTCAGTTCCTGATTTTGAAAAGTTTTCAAAGTTAGCTAAGAAACATGATATTCCGCTGATAGTTGATAATACTTTTGCAGCGTGCGGTTATTTATGCCGCCCAATTGATTATGGTGCGGATATAATTGTTGAATCAGCTACTAAATGGATAGGAGGCCATGGAACAAGTATGGGAGGTGTTATAGTTGATGCAGGAAATTATAATTGGGGAAATGGAAAATATTCTCAATTTACAGAACCTTCTGAGGGATACCATGGATTAGTTTACAACGAAGCTTTCGGAGAATTAGCGTTTATTATTCGTGCCAGGGTTGAAGGATTAAGAGATTTTGGGCCTGCGATTAGTCCATTTAATTCATTCCTTTTGCTGCAGGGTTTAGAAACATTATCTCTAAGAGTTGAAAAACATACTGAAAATGCGCTCAACCTGGCACAATGGCTAAGTCAAAATAACCTGGTTGAAAAGGTTAGCTATCCCGGATTATCAAATGATCCTAATCATGCTAATGCATCAAAATATTTAAAACATGGTTATGGCGGAGTACTTTCATTTGAGGTTAAAGGAAGAATAGAGAATGCAACAAAATTTGTTGACAGCCTTCAGTTGGTAAGTCATCTGGCTAACGTAGGTGATGCTAAAACACTTATTATTTTACCTGCAGCAACAACACATCAGCAATTAACAGAAGAAGAAAGATTGCAGGCAGGAGTTACTCCCGGCTTACTCAGAGTTTCTGTTGGTTTAGAGCATATTGATGATATAATCGCTGATTTTGAGCAGGCATTTAAAAAGATTGATTAATATTAATAATCATTAAAGAATTTGCATATCATAATGAGAGAAAATTATTTTAGATATAGGGGAGAATTTAAGCTTGAGAGCGGTGAGTCCTTGCATGATATTGAAATTATGTATCATACAGCAGGGGCACTAAATAAGGATAGAAATAATGTAATTTGG
>DAOVYZ010000139.1 GCA_030635365.1 Bacteroidales bacterium | reverse complement strand
TTTTTCTTTTAATTTATTTAGCTCTTGCCTATTTATATTTTCTGCTTTATGGTTATGTGTAGTTATAAAAATATATCCATCCTTAACACCTGATTCCAATGTTGGAGAATATTGTTTATTTAATATTTCTATATCTGCTTGTGTCGTTTTATTATCTCTTAAATTATTTAAAATAGATATAAAAGATAAATCTGTTTGCCTATAAATTTTATCCAACTCAATATAAATAGGAGTATTGTTTTGTAAGGCTTTCGATTCAAAAAAATATACTCCCCGGTAATAAGACCTCAAATAGTTTTTTTCTTCGGATTTTACAACCGGGGGTAATTGTAACAGGTCTCCAATAAAAAGCATTTGCACACCTCCAAAGGGAACGTTGTTTTTTCTCCTAACATACCGTAAAATTGTATCAATTGCATCTAACAAATCTGCACGAAGCATACTAACCTCATCAATAATAAGCAATTCCATTTCCCTAATTAACTGCCGCTTTGATGTATTCATTTTTATGGAGCTAATTAATGACCGAGGAGTATTTAATTGTATAGACCTGTCACCCGAATCGTTATAATTATTATCGGGTATAAATGTTCCAAAGGGTAAATGAAATAAAGAATGTAAAGTAATTCCTCCGGCATTAATTGCAGCAATACCTGTAGGAGCCGCAACAACTACTTTTTTATGCGTAAAAGTTACAATATCTCTTAAAAAAGTAGTTTTTCCGGTACCTGCTCTTCCGGTTAAAAATATATGACGATTTGTGCTATTTATATATTTTGAAGCAATTTCTGCAATCCTGTTATCTGAGCTTTCTATCATTATTTTAGATTTACAATCCCAAAGTAAATGAATTATTGGTAAAGGAATATTTTAAATTGTTATAAAAGAAACAAGTAAAAAAAAATTATTGATCATGGTAATTGTAATTTAGAATTATTGTTTACACTTAGCTATTTGCTTGCCAAAGATTATTATTTTTAATGAATATCCATATAAACGCCTAAAAATTATATAACCACAATGTACACAATGGATTACACAAAATACGCTATAAAGTCTACTTTGTGGACTCTGTGCCTTCTTCGTGAACTTTGTGGTTAAGTATGCTGATAATCATTTTATTTTTTGAAGTATAAATATAAATAAATATTACAAACAAATTCTTTTAAAATTTAAGCGTAAATATTGTTTCATTTCCAATATTCGATTGAACACTTATTGATCCTCCGTGCAATGACATAATCTGTTTTGCCAGGCTTAAGCCAATTCCCGATCCTTTTTCTTTTGTTGAATAAAATGGTATAAAAATATCTGTTAATTTTTCATCCGGAATACCCACTCCATTATCAATAACCTGAATTAATATATTGTTACCTTCTTCAAAAGATCTAAGTATTAATTTTGGCTTTGTAATATTCTCCATAGCCGTTAAACTATTTGCCAATAGATTAATTAATACCTGTTCAATTAAAGCCTGATCAATTTGTATTTGCAATCCTTCTTTTTGGATATCTTGTTCTAAAGCTACATTTTCCAGTTCAACTTTCATTATTTTACAAACCGAGTTAAATAGCTCATCTACTAAAACCTCTTCTTTAACGATAGTCTCAGGTAACTTTGTTAATGTCCTGAATTTATTAACAAAATAATCTAAGCCCACTCCTCTATCTTTTATTGCTAAAACCGATTCTCTAATATCGTTTATATTCTTCTCGCTAAAAGCATTTACTAACTTAGGATTTCCCTTTTCATCATGCATTAACATTCCTATTGTCTAAGTTAAAGAATTTATTGGCGTAAGCGAATTCATTATTTCGTGAGTTAATACCCTCATTAGTTTTTGTATTGCCTCCAATTCTCCTGCATCAATTTCTTTACTAATGTCTTGAATCAAAATTAATTTTTGATCTTGATTAAATAATTTAAATGCCTTAACAGTAATCGAGAGCTTTTTTCTTTCACTTGAGCAACCACTCTCATAAACATAACTCCCCATTTTTTTAATGCTCTTCATTTTTGAATAAAATGAGGGTAATTCATTTTTTATCTGATCAATTGAATTACAATTAGAAATATTAAGAAAATCGTCACTTAAATTATTTTTAAATGATATTTTTTCTTCCGGATCAAAAACCAAAATCCCAACAGGAATTGTTTGTAATAAGTGTTCTATAAAAAAAACCTGCTTCTCCTTTTCCTTTGAAATAAATTGATATTGATCTATCATCTTATTAAAAGCAATATTTAAATCTTTATGTGGGGTTTCCACCTCGTCTGTGCTAAATTTCGTGGTATAATCTGAATTTGAAATAGCTAAAATAAATTTGGTTAATAGTCGACTTGTTTTTTTAATATAACTTACCAGAAATACGATTTGAAATATTAATACTGCCATAAGAACACCAAAGGTAAATACCAACTGATTTAATATAACATCAGGAAATATAAATGATACTGCAATCATGTTAGACAGTACCAGAACTATTCTAACTATAAGATTTATGTAGAACTTTCGTAGAAACATTATTAAATATTGAGTTTATATTTTTTAATTCGACGGTATAAAGCTGTTCTTTCCAATCCCAGTTCCTTAGCAGCATTTGTCATATTACCATTGTTCTTTTTTATGGCATTTAAAATTAATTGCTTTTCATTCTCAATTAAATTAAGGGTATTTGATATTTTCTCTTTTTTAAAAGCCTGATTTGCAGGAAAAATAGACTCGACTGCAATTTGATCTTTACTCTCAAGAATTACTGCCCGTTCAATAGAATTTTTCAATTCTCTTATATTTCCCGGCCAATCATACTTCTTTAAGTTTTCTATAGTTAAAGAAGGGATTTTTAATCTTCTTTTATTATACTTTCTTTTAAATTTATCAAGATAATATAACGCCACCGGCTTAATATCATCAACTCTATCACGAAGTGAAGGTATAGGCATTTCAAACATATTAATTCTATAATACAAATCTTCTCTAAATTCTCCCAATTTAACCATTTCAAATAAATTCTGATTTGTTGCACAAATTAATCTAATATCAATTGGAATGGGATGATTACCTCCTACCCTGAATATTTCACGATTTTGTAAAACACTTAACAACTTTGCCTGAAGTTTTTTATCAATATTCCCAATCTCATCGATAAATAGCGTACCTCCGGAGGCTAATTCAAACCTGCCAATTTTCTTATCTTTAGCATCTGTGAAAGATCCTTTCTCATGGCCAAATAATTCGCTTTCGAATAAATTCTCATGAATTGAACCCACATCAATTTTTAAAAATATTTTATTACTCCTAACAGAGTTAAGATGAATTTGCCGGGCAATCATTTCCTTTCCTGTTCCATTTTCACCTGTAATTAAAACATCCGCATTTGTAGAAGCCACCCTTTCAATTAAATCCTTTACCCGGTTCATTGCTAAAGATTCACAAATAAAATCTTTATAATCATTATTATTATCCGTTTCAAATTGATTGGCTGTTTCTTTGTATTTCAACAAATCGTTTTTGGAGTTTCTATACTTAAGTGCTGAAAGTATCGTTGCATGCAATTTTTGGTTTTTCCATGGTTTAACTAAAAAGTCATATGCTCCGGATTTTATTGCATTAACTGCTAAATCAAAATCACCATACGCTGTAATAAAAATTACCGGTAGGTTAGGATCAATTTCCAGAATTTGTTGAAGTAAAGATATGCCCTCTTTTCCATCAATTTCTCCTTTAGTAAAGTTCATGTCAAGCAATACTACATCAAATATTCCTGTTTTAAGTTTTGAAATCATTTCTGATGGCTTATCAGTAGTTATAACATCTTCAAAGATTTGTTTGAGAAACATTCTTGCACTATGCAAGACTCCTTGATCATCATCAACAATTAATATTCTAGCTTTTTCCAAAGTCTTAATCATTAAAAATTCTTAATTCCATTCAAAGTTACACATTGTTGCAATAACACACAATAAGTGTTGCGAAAATGCAACACTTAATTCAGTTTTAAAAAATTCACTGCATCTTAATTGTCTCATTTTATAGCATTTATACATTATGGCATATTTTTAGGAATGAATCCAGAAAACCAATATCTTTATATTATGTTTAAAACGAATTTAAAACTTATTTTCCGTAATATTTGGAAATATAAAGGATTCTCAACTATAAATATTGTTGGATTATCTGTAGGGATGGCCTGTTCAATTATCATTTTGCTATGGGTAAAATTCCACCTTGGCTTTGACAAATTTCATGAAAACGGTGACAATATTTACAGAGTACTACAAACCTTAAAATTTGAAGATTATACTACATGGACTATAACACACGGACCATTAGGGCCAAGTTTAAAAGAAGAAGTTCCGGAAATAGAAGAATATTGCAGATCTATGAGATCAGGATTACAATTTAAAAAGGGAGAAGAACAATTCAGGGAAAGAGGCACATATGCTGATCCGTCTTTCTTTAATTTATTTACAATCAAGGTTATTAAAAAACTTAAGGATAATCCTATTAATGAACCTAACAATATAGCAATTTCAGAAAGTTTTGCACAAAAATATTTTGGTGATGAAGATCCAATTGGGCAAACTTTGAGCGCATTACCGGACAGGGAATTTCTCGTAACAGCTGTATTCGAAGATTATCCTAAACAAAGCCATATGTGGTTTGACTACATGATTCCATTTGAACATCTAGGTATTCTGGGTTATTCTATTGACCAATGGAATAATAGTGGATATTACACTTATGTATCATTAAAAGAAGGAGTGTCAAGAGAACAGGTTATTTCTAAAATTGAAGACTTCCTTACACCAAAACCTACTCTCGAAGAATTTGCTACACTCGATCTTCAACCCCTGAAAGAAATCCACTTAACAACAGGATATGATTTTGAAGGAGCTAATATTATTGATGGAAAATATCTTAAAATATTTTTGGTTGTCGGTATTTTTTTAATTGTAGTTGCATGTATAAACTTTATGAATCTTGCAACCGCACGTTCTTCGCGAAGAATGAGAGAAATTGGCATGAAAAAAGTCGCAGGGGCACATAAACCTAATTTAATTTTTCAATTCATTGGAGAGGCTATCCTGATTTCTTTAATCGCAATTTTTATAGCTATGATGCTTGTTGAGTTAATGCGTCCCGGGTTTAATAATATAACCCAGATAGGATTAAAAATAGATTATTCCGATTTTAGAATTTATTTAGCATTACTAGGCATTGTTTTAATAACGGGCTTATTTGCCGGCAGTTATCCTGCATTTTATTTAGCATCATTTAAACCGGTTACTGTTTTAAAAAGAGCTCTATCTGATACCGGTAAAAAATATAATTTTCGTAAAGTATTAGTAATTTTTCAGTTTACAATTTCTATTGTATTAATTACATCAACACTATTCGTATCCAGTCAAATAAATTTTATGTTAAATAAGGATTTGGGCTACGATAAAAAAGGTATAATATATTTTATTGAACCCAATGGTTTTCATGAGCATTTTGAGTCGATTAAGGAAGACATGCTTAAATATCCTGGAGTACTTAATATGACACGTGCAGGAAATTTACCAACTTACGGATATAATTTCTCTAACAGCCGATTTAGATGGGACGGCCAGGATCTTTCAAAAGAAATATTATTTCGTGCTTCATTTGTAGATTATGATTATTTTTCGACTTACAATATTAAAATTAAGGAGGGAAGAGGGTTTTCAAAAGATTTTGCATCGGATTCCTCTGCCATAATACTAAATGAAGCTGCAGTTAAAGCAATAGGATTTAAAGATCCGGTAGGTAAACAAATATGGACTGAAACCAGGTCTAATAAGTTGACTGTTGTTGGTGTTGCTCAAAATTTTCATTATAGATCATTACACACTGATATTGAACCTCAAATAATCATATTCGAACCAAGTCAAAGTTATGGGGTTATTTTAAAAGTCAATATAAAAGAAATAGAATCTATAACAAAAAAGCTTGAAGAACACTGGAATAGATTTGACACACAAATGCCACTAAATATTAGTTTTCTTGACGAAGACCTTGCTAATCTATATAATCAAGATAAAGTAATTCGTAAAATTATATTGTTCTTTACATCAATTGGTATATTTATCTCAATTTTAGGCCTTATTGGAATGACAGGCTTTACTGTCGAACAAAAAACAAAAGAAATCGGAATTAGAAAGGCAATGGGTGCCAATTTCAAAACAGTAATTGTTCTTCTTTCAAAGGATTTTACAAAATGGATTATAATTTCCTTTGTTTTTGCAACACCAATTACATACTATATAATAAATAGTTGGTTAAAAGGGTTTGCATATAAAATTAATCTTGATTGGTGGATGTTTGTTTTAGGTGGTTTGTCAGCTTTAATTATAGCACTATTCACAATTAGCCTGCAAACTTTAAAAGCTGCCAAAATAAACCCTGCAGATAGTTTGAGATACGAATAATATTTTCTTAAAACCATAAAATTATGCTCAGATACTTAATATTTATTGGATTAATAATTTTTTTAGTTTGCATTGTATTTTCATGTCAAAATACACCAACATCTGAAAATGCAAATTCTACAATTACACAGCAAGACACAACAAGTGTTGTTACCCCAGTCAAACCTAAATTTACTTGTGATTACCTTGGACAAACACCTCCAGGTTCAAAAGCTGAATTATTCTCTCCGAATTTCATCTCCACTAAGGTTGAACATAGTGCGGTAATGTTTACTCCCAACGGAAAAGAAGTATGGTTTGGGAGAATGAATCCTGAAAAAATATGGTATTTAACCCATAAAAATGGACGATGGTCGGAAATTAAAAAAGCTCCTCTCGATGATAATTACAACTACCTCTATCCTTTTCTAAGCCCAGATGGAAATAGGTTATATTTTACCTCAGACAGGCCAACCAAGCCAGGAGAAGAAAGAATCCACCAAGGAGATGGTGATTTATGGTATATCGAAAGAACCAATAATAATTGGAGTAAACCAATACATTTAGGTGATACTATAAATTTTGGGAATCGTCATTCAATTGGATCTGTAAGTGCATCAGGAAACATTTATTATACAGTACGAACTGGCAAACTCTATCACTACACAACAAAAATGTATTTTGCCGAATTTGAAAACGGAAAATATAAAACACCGGTGGTTATTACGGAATTAAATTCTGATCATCCATCTCATTCACCTTACGTATCTCCAGATGAAACTTATCTAATATTCTCATCTTTTCGTGGAGGTATGGGTATGAGTGACCTTTTTATTAGTTTCAAAAAAGAAGATGGAAGTTGGGCGAATCCTAAAAACTTAGGTTCAAATATAAATTCTGCTGCAAAAGATGAATATCCTTATATTACACCGGATAGTAAATATCTTTTTTTCAACAGTAACAGAATCTCTGAATTGAATGTCAATAAAATCCAAAATGGCCCGGGAAATATGTATTGGGTAAAAGCAGATTTTATTAATGAATTAAATATTAAAAATTAATATTAATAAACGGATGAAAATTAAAACACCTTTTTTGACATTAATAATTGCCTTTGTGTTCTGCTGCGCATGTTCACAAAATAAATCCGGAGAGACAGCAGGGGAAATAGTTAAAAAATCAGAAACAGAAGAAAAAGATACAGTTAGTTTATTTTATGATTTAAATACTAACCAAACACTTTCTTTAAAGTTTGAACTTATTAAAGGGAATATTGATGGATACTGGATTCGTCTGCCATACAATTACAATAAGCAAAAATTATGGCCAATCATGGTTTATTTCCACGGAGCCGGCTTAGTTGAAACAGATCTGGATTCTATTCGCAATGCAGGGCCTGCTTTATATGCTATACGCGACACCAGTAAAGCTGGAGATCTTCGGAACCAAATACTCTCAAATTTTATTATCATCACTCCTCACTTAAAAGGAACAGGTGAAGAATTTCCTCTTTTTTGGCCTTCCTGGACAAAGGAATTTGAAACTATTGATGCTATCCTGGATACTGTTTTAAATAATTATTCAGGGAATAAGGAAAAAATTTATTTGACAGGATTAAGCCTTGGTGGTGCTGCAAGCTGGCTAATGCCAAATTACTTAAAATCTCCAATTGCAGCAGTGGTTCCAGTTTGTGGAACCCCTGCCGGTTATTATGGGAAAAGTGATCCACGCCCAAAAGAAAAAACTTCGTCCGAACCATTTGAAATATTTTGTGC
>DAOVYZ010000463.1 GCA_030635365.1 Bacteroidales bacterium | reverse complement strand
TTTGATAATATATCAAGCCCTTCGTTAGATAATAAAATACTTATTCTATCTGACCCAATGTTGGCTTCTGGGGCATCAATGGAAATCGCTTATAAAGCATTACTAAAGAGAGGGACTCCTAAGCATACTCATATCGTAACGATTATAGCTGCCAAACAGGGAATTAAATATGTAAAAAATAATATAAATATGACGAATGTAACTATCTGGGCTGGAGATATTGATGACAAACTTTCCTCAAAATCTTATATTGTTCCGGGAATTGGAGATGCAGGAGATTTAGCATTTGGAACTAAACTATAGTTTAAGTTTTCTTGCTTCTGATTTATCATCACATTTACCCATTAGTTCTGAAAGATTCTCCTTAAGCCCCGGATGAATAAAATCGGGCGATAATTCTACTAATGGAATAAGTGTAAATAACCGCTTATGAAGATTCTTATGCGGAATAATTAAATCAGGCTCATTAAATATTTCATCATTGTAAAATAGAATATCAATATCCATAGTCCTGGAAGAATAATTAACTGACTGCCTTTTTCTCCCAAGATCATTTTCAATTTTCAAACAAAAATCTAATACTCCTTTAGGCGATAACTTGGTTAAGATTATTATAACCTGATTTAGAAAATCATTCTCAGAATCAAATCCCCAAGGAGTGCTTTCATAAATAGAAGATTCCTGTATGATATTCCCCACATGCTTTTGAATTTTTAATTTGACTTGACTTAAAAAATCAAACCTATCTCCTAAATTCCCTCCAATAAGTAAATAAACTTTATTCATCAATGATGTATATTTGTCAAATAAAATTAAACATCAAATATAAATTTATTGTTTGTAGATTAACATTAATAATTTAATTTTATCTTTTATCAGTAAATTTTAACCAAAAATAACATAATATGAAAAGTTTCTTTAAATACCTTTTAGCAACAATGCTTGGTATTATTCTAAGTTCCATTTTTTTATTTATAATATTAATAGCAGGAATTAGTGCTATGGTCTCATCGCAAGATCAGGCTATAAATATAAAACCAAATACAGTTTTGCATGTCGAGCTTAGTCAGCCAATAATGGATAGAAGTAATAATAATCCCATGGCAAATTTTGACTTTGCAAGTTTTAAACCAATCCATCAGTTAGGGCTTAATGCTATCCTTAAAAATATTAAAAAAGCAAAATATGACTCTAACATTGATGGTATTTATCTTGACTTAACTTATATCTCAGCAGGAATAGCAACAATTGAAGAAATACGTAATGCCCTTATTGATTTTAAAGAATCGGGGAAATTTATAATAAGTTATAGTGACACTTACACACAACCAACATATTATCTAGCAAGTGTAGCGGATAAAATATATTTAAATCCTGAAGGTTTATTAATATTTGTAGGCCTTCGATCCGAAATTATGTTCTACAAAGAAGCTTTAGAAAAATTAGGAGTAGAACCTCAAATTATTCGGCATGGTGATTATAAAAGTTATGTAGAACCTTACATGCGTACCGACATGAGCGAAGCAAACCGAAGACAAATTCTGGGATATATGGGTTCAATCTGGAATTATATGTTAGAGGGAATATCGAAAGAGAGAGAAATAAGTGTAGAAAAACTTAACGAAATTGCTGATAATCTTGACCTGAAAAAAGTTGATTTAGCAGTTACAAACGGTTTAATTGATGGGCTTAAGTATAAAGATGAAATAATATCGGAACTAGCCGAATTAACTTATAAAACTGATGACAAAGATATTGAACATGTATCATTAGCAAAATATACCAGTGTCCCTGACAAAAGACGCAAATCATTTGAAAAAAACAAGATCGCAGTAATATATGCCAGTGGAATAATAATGATGGGTGAAGGAGGAGAAGGTACAATTGGATCAGGCCGGATATCGAGAGCGATAAGAGCAGCCAGAAAAGATTCATCAATTAAGGCTATTGTATTAAGAGTTAATTCAGGTGGAGGCGGTGCTTTAGCTTCAGAAGTAATATGGCGCGAGGTAAACCTTGCCAAAGATGTTAAACCCGTTATTGCATCTATGGGTGATGTTGCTGCATCGGGTGGATATTATATTGTAGCACCTGCTCATAAAATAATTGCAAGCCCCAATACAATTACCGGGTCAATAGGTGTTTTCGGTTTATTTTTTACAGGCAAAAAATTGCTTAATGAAAAACTGGGGATACATGTAGATGTAGCTAAAACTAATGATTTTGCCGATATCGGATCATTTGCCCGCCCGTTTAAAGCTAAAGAAAAAGAGGTATTTCAATACCTTGTTGAAGATGTATATGACAACTTTATTACAAAAGTTGGAGCAGGAAGAAATATGGCGAAAGAAGATATTGATAAAATTGGGCAAGGGCGTGTATGGAGTGGAGTAAATGCTCTGGAAAATGGACTTATTGATGGTTTTGGAGGTTTAGAAGAAGCCATTGAACTAGCTGCAGAAGCTGCTAATCTTGAAAAGTATAGAATTGTTGATTATCCTCAACTTAAGGAACCGTTTCAACAATTGTTAGAAAATTTACAGGGAAATGTAAGAACTTCTATTATAAAACGTGAATTGGGAGAAGAATATAAATACTACGAAACAATTAAAAATTTAAAAAATCATCAGGGAATACAAGCAAGAATTCCTTTCGAAATTGACCTGTATTAATAAAGGCACTTAAGTAAGATTAATTTCCTGAATTTATTACAATTAACAGGGAATTTTATCGTTACTTAAAAACATTTGGCTGTTTTAGGATAATTGGATTTTTGTTGAAACCTTATTTAACTATATGTGCTTTTATAGTTAATTTCCTAAGACAGCCTTTTAAATTGTTACAGTGTCTTCTTAACATTTATTTAACCCAACATCCTTTTTTGTAAAGCCTTAAAATAAAAACTATTAGTTAATTTTTTTATTTATTTTTACTTAAGCTTGTAACCTTTTTCAAAAATTAGGATACCCTATACAGAAACAAAATTAAATTGCAGTTTGTGGAAGAATTCAACGACGAACATTTAATGCAAAAAGTGAAAATTGGAGAATTAGATTCATTAGCTCCATTGTTTGAAAAGTATCACGTTAAGCTTTATAATTTCTTTTTGCGATTAACAAACAATAAAGATATTAGCAATGACTTAACACAAAATGTTTTTCGCAGAATAATCTCCTATCGCGAATCATATGACCAACAATGGAAATTCCGATCATGGATGTACCAGATT
>DAOVYZ010000367.1 GCA_030635365.1 Bacteroidales bacterium | reverse complement strand
CAATAATATTTCGCAAAAGCACAATTCCCAGTTCGCCTGTCACGCTACTAAGTCCAAGACCCCCAGGGCCGATAAATACAGTAAGAGAAGTATTCGTTACTGAGTAAAATTGTGATAATCTTTCAGAAGTTAGAGTAAGTTCTACACCATAATTTCGGAGATAAGTATTAATGACTTCTGAAATTTCTTTTGCATTTTCACACGAACCATCAATTAACATTGTTTTTGAACCACTTACTGACGGGAAATTTTGCAGGAATATATCATCGGCAATAATAATACTGCCTTGAAAAATGGAGGCATTTAAACCACCTGCTAAAACCAAATATATTTCTTCTCCTGCTTCATTTAAATAAACCAATGTATCCCCAAGTTCTTTCATTAATCCCCAGGTAATTACTGTTTGATCCGCGAAAGCGGGATATACATTACTTGCGTATGATTTTTTTAGTCCCAGCCATGGTTTAGTTTCATCAATATTATCCGCTAGTTTAGCAAACGAAAAGGCGTTGCGATTATTCAGTTCTTTAGTATCTATTCCTAAAATTTGTGGTTTTTGTACTTGATTAAGATTCAGGCAACTGGCATCATCTCCTTCTAATTGATGCATTTGAATAAAATCTACTTCTTCAAGCTCAGATTCAGTTTCAAGGCCAAAGTTTCTTTTCCCTCTTTCAGAATTTAAATCATATAAAATTGGTAAAGTAGTTTCACCCCAAAATAAAAACCCGCCTGTTCCTGATTGTCGTACATTTTCATTGCCTTGAAAAGTATTTCGGTTGGCTCCGGTAATAATAATAGTGAAAGTTCCCAGAGCTAACAATGTAACAATTGCAATACTTCTGCTTTTATTTCTTCCTGCATTTTTAATGGCAAATTGACCTGATGTAATATTATTACCGCTTGATCTTTTTCTATTTTTATTAAAATAAATGTTAAGAAAAGCAATGCCGCTAATAATGAATATTCCTCCGGCCGATAATATTAAACTTGCGTTTTGATCAACCGAAGTAAGAATAGAATAACCCAACAGAGCTATAACAATAAATAAACTTAAACCGGCAATTAAAATTGAAGTTTTACTTCCTGAACTATCTTTTTTACCGGATGTAGATGTGCTTTTATTTATAATACTGATAATAGGTTGTTTTAGTTTTTTACGGGTAACAAAAAAAATTGCAAGTAAGGAGATAATAATACCTCCGAATGATCCGATGAATAATGTTCCGGGCTTAATATGAACAAGTAAAACATTCGTTCTTACAATATCTTGCCAAATAGTATTTAACGCAAACATAATTCCTTGATTATACCAAATTCCTATAAATGCTCCGGCAATTCCACCTAATAATGCGGTTATTATGTTTTCTGTAAATCGAATTTTAATAATTTGTTTCTTCTTAAAACCTAATCCTGATAAAACACCTGTTTCCTTAGACCGGGATTCTGTATTTAAAGAATATATTAGAACGGTTAGTAATACTCCTGCCACAATTATAAAAAAGCTCATACTAAGAAATAATTCTCCAAAATCAACTCCGCTTGATGCAGCACGAACACCTTCTTCCTGAACTGCTAAAAAAGACAGGTTCAGGCCTTTTGGATTAAGTCTCGAAAGAATTTCTTTTTCAAGATTAACAGTACTTATATCGTCTTTATCAAATCGTATTGATGTATAGCTTCCGTATTTATTTTGCCAAATATTTAATCCCGTATTAATTGATATCAAAGCTTTTGGCATCCCTTTATAATCATCCCAATACTTTTCGTCTTTGTCTCTTATTCTATCCAGATCAATCGGGATACCTGTTTCCCAGTCACTGCAACTACCGGCATCAGCAAGCCCGGGGAATAAGGGCATTAATGATTTATTTGCGATATTTCCCTGGGTAGGTATAATATCCTTAATAATAAATTTTTTAGATTCTTCTGTTAATGTTCGTAAGGGGCCTATTGTAAAGTATTCAATTTCTAATGTATCTTTTATTGAAACTTCAAGATCTGAAGCTAACCATTTGTTAATGATTATTTCGTTTTCTTTGAGGCCGTTTGGTAAAAAAGGTGAAGAAGCAGCCGTTATAAAAGAATAAGGAGTTTCCTTTTCTTTATATCTTATTGTATTTACCAGGTAACTTAGAATGGTTTCTTTGGGTATATCTAAATTGATTAGTGATTCCGATATAGGTTCATCTATAAAAATTCGGTCCGATAAAAATTCATGCTTATTTAAATCACCTGGTTCACGAATAACAATATTTGCATCTTTAAGCTGCCACACTTTACTCAATGAAGAATTCAAGTCTTCAGCTTTAAGATTTTCTTCTTTATTATCTGTGCAAATAATAATATTAGCTAAACCTTTTAAATCAATTTTTTCGGCTAAATATTCTCTTGAAATAAATATATTAAATGGTGCTGATTGTATATTTTTTAGTCCGAACCGCCCCATATTATTGTCGTTGGCAATAGCTTTAATAATCACTCTAAAAGAAACAGCAGGGTCAGTTTCCTGAGCAAAAGGAGCATTTAAGGGTATTATATTAGCATTTTTAACTCGTAATAAAATTTCATCATTAATATTTAGGTTAAGTTTCTGAGCTGTATTGCTACTAATAACTACCTCGTCTTTGTTAAGTTGTGGTATTACTTTGTCGGAAAGCTCCCAAAAACTTTGATCAATACCATAAATATTAGTTTTATTGATTCTGATGTTTGATTCGGTGTTAATAGCAATACTTTCAAGCATCAAAACAGGAGAAGTCGCTATTTGCAAATCATTAGAGATATCAAAAGCCAAATCTGCCCTTACAAAACGATCTCCGGTTTGCATGGCAAATTTTATATTTCCGAGCCTTGAATCAACTATTTGCCTAAGACTAAAACTGACTGAATCTCCAACAATTAATGCTCCGGTTAATACAGCGGTACTAATCAATGTCCCTGCAAAAACAGCTAAATGTTGTTTTTTGAAGTGCCAAAAACTTTTTATTATAAATTGTAGAAATGACATTTGTACTTTTATGTTTTTAACTTAGCGTCTCTGCGTCCCTGTCTGCCGACAGGCAGGTTTGCGGTAGAAAAATAACCGCTGAGTCGCGAAGCCGCAAAGAATAATTATTTAGTTAAATTGTATTTTTCGATTTTGCCATGATCAAGATTATAAACAGTATCCATCTTTTTTGCTAAATCAAGAGAGTGTGTAACAACTACCATTGCCACATTGTGTTTTTTGTTTATGTCAGAGAGCAAATTACCTAAGTGTTCTGCAGACTCCTGATCAAGAGAACCTGTAGGTTCATCTGCCAATACCAAATTAGGTTCATTTATTAATGCTCTTACAACAGTTGCTCTTTGGCATTCTCCTCCCGAAAGTTGCCCGGGGCGCTGATGTATCTTATCTGCAAGGCCGACACTGTCTAAAAGATTCATTGCTCTTTCTTGTGCTGATTTTTTATAGCTTTTATCCTTTAAAGGGATAGTAGGAACAAGTACATTCTCAATTAATGTAAACTGAGGAAGTAAATGATGCATTTGAAAAATAAAACCAATATTATTATTTCGGATTTCGGCAAGTTGTGTGTCATCAAAATTTTGAATTTCATTCCCGTTTATTTTTACTAATCCTGAAGTAGGTAAATCAAGGGTTCCTAAAATATTAAGTAATGTACTTTTACCTGAACCTGATGGCCCAACTATCGATAAAGCATCTCCTGCAGAAATACTTAATGAAATCTCACTTAGTACATTTCGTTTATTAAGTCCGGCATTGTCGTATGACTTACTTATTTTATTTAATTCAATAATCATATATAATTTTATGGTTTATGCAATTAATATCAGTGTATACAATCATTATTTTTAGGTAAAGTACCAAATCACAAAATGCAAATTACAAATAAATACCAAAACACAATTATTTAAAATCTCAAAGATAATAGTGTTTGGTTAACAATTAACTCGTATTATGCATTAGAATTTTCAATAAAGCTAGTATTTGATTGATAACTAATCAATTTCTATTGCTTTGCATTAGAAACTTGTTGAACCCGAAGGGTTTACTTTTATTATTCTGAGAAGCTAAGAAATCCTTTAGTTAACAGATTAATTTCACTTTAAATGCATAATCCGGGATTAATGGTTTGGATCATATTCGTATTTGTAAATTATATTTTATTTGTAATTTGATTTATGAAATATTAGTCACTTTCTCATAAATAGTCACCATTTGCCTGGTTAGTTCATCCGTATTATATTTACTTTCAACAGCTTTTCTTCCTGCTATACTCATTTCCTTTAATTTCTTTTTATTAGAAAGTACTTCTGAAAGTTTTG